>QMSF01000024.1 GCA_003649565.1 Thermoprotei archaeon
CGAGGCCAATACGGTGACTGTCATAGTTAAGCCTAATGGACTTGATGATTCTAAGCTTAGAAGTGAAATGGAGAATCTTGGCGTGACCATTGCTAGAGGCTCAGGGCCATTTAAGCAAACAACATTTAGAATAGGTCACATGGGCTGGATAACGCCAACAGACACCTTAGCAATGATATCAGCATTGGAATTAACCCTAGAGAAGATAGGATTTAAGCCTAAGCGCAGCATGACCAAAGCCGCCATGGAAGTCTTTAAGTCCAATCTCTATTAGCTTCATGTAACACCTAAGGTCAGCCGTACAATAGGCTAGTAGAGGGCAGCGTATTACACCACAAAGTTTTTCGGTATTAACTTACAGGCTATTAGCAATCTCCAAGGCGGTTTAATTGAAAACTATGGAGAAATGCCCTAAAATTATCTTAACAGCTCCTTCTACTGAGATGAGTGAGTACGATGGTAATCACGCTATACCATTTGCAGCTGGATTTTCTAAGCCATGGTTTATACCCAGATTCTTCTTAAAGAAGTTCTTCTTTAAGCCTGTAAGAAGTGATAGCATAGAAGCATCAGTTGCACCTTTAGGTATCAGGAGGCTTGAAGCCACATTAGTTAAGTCAGGTTTTAATGTTGAGGACATAGCCGTAGTCCATCCTGATAATTTAAAGAAAGCCACTGGTGAAAATACCGAGATTATAGCAGTTTCAGTTAAAGACCCTTTAGGTCTAGGATATGTGTCAATAACGTATTTATCCCTACTTGATCTCGGTGAACCTATAAACAAGGTTGAGTTTGAAAGGATCATGAGCGATATTGGGGATTTAAGGCGAAAATACGATCTAAAAGTGGTTGTTGGCGGCGCTGGCTCATGGCAGCTTTTAAGACCTGAAAATGAGGAGAAGCATCATGTAGACATCGTGTTTATAGGTGAATGCGAGCTTGACGCGCCTATGGTATTTAAAAAGCTCATTAATGGCAAAGCTGTACCCAAAGTTATTGAGGGTAGGCAGGCTGATGTCGAGAGTATCCCCCTTATCCTTAGGCCTTCAATATATGGCTCTGTCGAAATTTCAAGAGGATGCGGTAGAGGATGCGCATTTTGCTCTCCAACATTGCAAAAGAGAAGGTTTATGCCGATAAGCAGGATTATCGAAGAGATTAAGGTGAACTTGACCCATGGGATTAATGAGGCTCTCCTAGTAACAGAGGACATCTTTATGTACGGTGTTAATTCATCCAGCTTTACGCCTAATAGAGAGGCTATAAAAGCCCTCTTTGAAAACCTATCATCACTAAGCGAGCTGAAGACCATACAGGTCACTCATGCTAATCTGGCTGCTGCAAGTGCCGATAGGTCGCTGGCTAGATATGTAGCTGAAATTTTGAGGGAAAAGAGCTTCTACACATTATTTGGCAAGCGAATAGCAACTATTGAGGTTGGCATTGAAACTGGCAGTCCAAGGCTGATGAGAAAATACATGGCCGGCAAGTGCAAGCCCTTCAAGCCTGAGGACTGGCCTACAGTAGTAACTACATCACTTTCCTTCATGGAGGACTATGATTGGGTGGCCTTAGGAACATTAATGATCGGATTGCCTGAAGAGGAAGAGCAGGACGTCGAGAAGACTATAGAGCTTATAGACATGATAAGAGATCATGGGCTTAGAACGTTCCTTGTGCGATTGATATTCGTGCCGTTGGGCACCTGCAGCTTAAAAGAACAAGCTTTAAAGACATTTAATGAGCTTTCAGAGAGGCAAGTTGAAGTCTTCGCTCTTTCATGGGAACACAACATAAAAACATGGGGTATAGACTTCTTCAAATCGCAACCCTCAATTGTTAAAATTATGTTTAAAATTGCTGCTAAGCTGCTTTATGCTTTAAAATATAGAAGAGGAGATCGCTGGAGAAAGAGCATAGCTGATAGAGTTTTAGAGACCCTAAAGAGTGTGATGTAGAGTTTTGACGCATAGCGCTCCATATGACGCTAAGCTTTATCGACTCTCACTTTTTCGCCTTCTCTCACCTTCTTTAGCACCTTGGGGTCTCCTATGATCTTGCCTATCACGTTTACTGGGCTATAGGGCTTTATGATGTCTGGTCTTGGACTCGATGGTGTTGGCCCGAAGAATAGGCAAAGCGATGGTTCTTCAGGCCAGTATGCCACGTCGCCCATATCTACCACATCCTTGGCGTTTTCAAGCTCAACTGAGAATGGAACTGAGAAGTAGACTTCATCACCCCAAAGCTCCACTCGAGATTCGAATGGTAGTGATTTTATGAGGGCTTCTGCAGTCCTCGGATTTTCTTTGAAGTCTACTAGGCATTCTATAGTCAATCCTGATTCGAATGTTACCTTTATTTTAACCGGCTCTCTTGACAATTACTTCACCTCGAAACATGCATGAGGTGTTGTGAAGAACTTGCCTCCAGCATGCAGAAGGACATTGGCCCTCTCATTCCACAAGTCATTGCTTAGAAGCTCTTCATCAGCGTATGCCGCCACGACTTCGGCCAAGTATACATTGCATTCACCAGCTTTGACGAAGTCCACTAGCTTACATTCTAAGTGGCCTATGCATTGCTCTATTATTGGCACGCTGACTTTTTTCGCTGGTTGCGTGGTCAGGCCAGCTATGGCAAACTTGTTTGTCCTTCTACCGCTTCTCGATCCAGCAATCCAGACGGCTTTAACCATGTCCGCTGAAGGTATGTTAACGGTAAACTCCTTTCTCGCCTCTATAAGTTGATGAGTATATCCTCTTCTCCACAGCGATAGGGCTATCATTGGCGGTTCTTCGCTTACAGGCATTATCCATGAGCATGCCATTACGTTAGGTCTGCCCTCATTATCTGCTGAGCATATGAGCACCACAGGCCTAGGATGCAACAAGTAGTAAAATACCTCAACATCCTTCTTCAACTTCAGCACCCATAAGAGCTATTCTCCACGAGCCTCTTAAACATTAATTTGGTGAAAGCATTGAGGTTACAGCTACTCTATAGCTTTGAGCTAGAGCCCAAGAACCCCTTTAACTTCTACTTGACAGCTTCATGCTATAACTTTAATTGGTGGTTCAATGGATCTAAATGCTTAATTCCTATCTCTAAAGACCCTCCATTAATTGCCGTTGCACATCACCCTCACGATAAAGTTATGATGGATGTCTATGGCGAAAAACATGCAGATCACGTGAACGTAGAGGAGTTTGTTGAATGGGCTCTTGGATTAAATGAAGACTTAATGAGCTTTTATAATGTAATTGAGGATGACGCCATTCTTCGCGAAGTTCCCAAGTCGCTTCGAGGCATGAGGATGAGGGCGACGAGCCTTTGGAACGCCTTGCTCATAGCCATATGCCAGCAGAACGCCAGTTTTGCTCAAGGGTGGGGTATGCTATGCAGAATATACAGGCTTCTTGGGTTAGAAGTGGAGCTAAACGGCATTAAGTCTATTCTTCCTCCAAGCCCAAGAGACTTTCTTACAAGCGAGGCTGAGGCTAAGCTTAAAGAGGCTAAGGTCGGCTATAGAGCCAAGACTATAATGCACGCAGCATCAATGATCGAAAAGGGCTATTTTGAGCATCTTGAAAGGCTTAAAGATGAGGATGCCGAGGAAAAACTTAAGGAGATTAAGGGTGTTGGAAGTTATACTGCAAGATTAACGTTAGTTTTATCTCAAAGGAGGTATGGCCTCTTACCTCTTGATAGATGGCTTAAAAAGCTTGCCGAAGAAGTGTACAAGCTCAAAAATGTTGAGGAGGAGCTTAAGGCTAAATGGAGAGATTGGTGCGGCTTAGCCGTCTTCTTTACAACAGTGGTGCTTGATGCTGAAGTTCTATCTAAAGCATTACGGAGGGCTCTTAATGGTGATGTCAAGCCAAGCTGTCAATCTGAAAAGCTAACGCCATTAACCTTGTGGATGCACACCATATGTTAGAGGCATCTCTCAAAATTTATTAGTGATGGATTTTCAAGAGCCTTCTCAATAACTCTTAGCATTCTCTCTTTATCATTTGGAAGCCTACCTGAAACATATATGTAATTTGAGGCATGACTATAAACCCTAAGAGGCACATCGATATTTTCTAGGAGTGTTTTCAGTTCAATTAGAACTTCTCGCCAATCAGCTTCTTTAAACGAGCCGTTGAGATAATGCTTGAATAATGGCGCATAGGGGCTTAAGATTAAAGTGTGTATCCTAAGCTCATCAGGCCTCATGGCATTAATTGCCCTAGCTGTCATTTCGCCATTTTTAACTCCTCGCCCTTTGCCAGCTAAGCCAAGTATTATAGTTGTTGACAGCTCGATTCCAGCTTCATGTAGTATATCGGATGCCTTAATCATATCCTCGACGGTTGCACCTTTATTCATGAATTTTAGTACTTCATCGTCACCGCTCTCCAACCCTAAATACACTTTGCGTAAACCAGCCTCAGCAAGTTCTCTTATTCGCGCTAGCCCCTTTCTCACTATGAAGCGTGCGCCACCATAACAACTTACTCTAACTAAATTTGGAAAGCTTCTATAAAGCGCGTTTAAAAGCCGTAGTAGGTATTCATTTCTCAAAGTTATGACGTTGCCATCAGCTAAGAAAATCGTGTAAACAAGATCTCTGAAGTAGAGGCTTGTTACCTCAATAGCTTTCAATACCTCGTTTAGAGGTCGAACTCTAAATCTCCTTGTTTTGTATAGGTAGCAGAATAGACATTTATTCCATGGACATCCTAGTACGACTTGGAGTATTAGGCTTGATGCTTCAACTGGAGGTCTATAAACAGGCTCTTCGACCACTAAATCCATAGCTTTACACGCAAGATATGATTACTCCATGTCGCTATAAGCGAGCTTCTTCTTGTTGACCTCCTCGATCTTCTTTAGAAACTCGTCTTTAGTTATGAGGCCCTTTTCCTCAAGTAGTTTAGCTAAGCTCCATATCATGATTTCTTGGTACTCTATTGTCGAGATCAAGGAGTCTATGACGCCTATTATGGTCTCAATGCCTTGATTCGAGGTTAATGATTGGAGTAGTTCTTCAACTTCTTCGTCCTCTACATCTTGAGGGTAGCTGAAAGCCTTAATTGAAGTTGAGGGATCATTGGGGATTATTGGCATTTTCCTTGGAGGTGATGCTCGAGGCAAAATCTCACATCCAGCTGGTTCTTCTGCTCACAGTATATAGCTGGGCTATTTAAACTAGCTCTAGCTTTTAACTTCTCCTTGGCTTGGCTTCTTCCTTTTCTTTCTGCGAATTCTGACTTTAAGCTCTTTTATTCCGACTACGTCTATCCCCTTGACGACGTGTATCTTCAGCTTCTTTAATCCAAGCTTTTTGGCTATCAATTTGAGTGCTTTGTTTAAATCATCGACTGTTGCTCCAGCAGCATACTTATGTCCACCGCCTCCAATTTTTGATGCTAACTTTGAGCAGTCAACACCGGAGTCCTCCCTTGAGCCTAGGTGTATCTTGTATTTGCCGTTTTTGGGTGCAACTACACATGTAACCTTAGCTCCTCTCTTCTCGAGTGTTATCATGAGGTTTCTTGGCGATATGTTGTTCTCGCCATTAAGCTCTATGAATATGTTGTCCTCGACGGGTATCTTATCGGCTAATTGCCTAGTTCTCTCTCTTCTTTCTCTATTTCGAGCAATCCACTTTTGAACTTCAGGTAGCTTGAGGGCTTCAAGGCCGAGTTGGCTTAATAGTCTGGCTAGCTTAGCTCTTTCATCTCTTGGGCTACCCTTAACAGCATCATTGAGATCCCAAGCCTCATCGCTGTTTATGTTAGCTGTATCGCATTCATTTGCTAGTTCGACTAGTTTAACGGCTATCGGGTCGTTTTCGAGCTTAAATGCCTTTATGGCTAAGACGGCTGCTGATGGAGCTGTTGGATCGTGGTAGACCTCCTTTGCCATTGGGCTTGGCCTATTGGTTCTATGATGATCGATGAAGACTAGGGCTTTTGGAGGGCATGGAAGATCGAGGACGTAATCCCACTTGAAGATATTTAGCCAGCTTCCACCTTGAATTTCATAAGGCTCAGCTAGCACTACAAGCCCTTTGCCTTGAACGGCTCTTAGGAATAATGCTGCGCATACTATTCCATCTGCATCGCTTGAGTGGCTTAAGCATGTCTTTTTGCCCGTTAGCTTAGCCCATATGACAGCGAAGAAGTCCCTCGTCGATGGCATGCCCTTTACTATCCCTCACGAGCTTTGCTCTGCTTCTCCTTAAGCTTCTTAAAGGTTATCGCCTTGTTTATAGCATCCACCAGAGCTGTTACTGAAGCTATTACTATGTCCTTGTCGACGGCCTTGGCTTTAAACGTCGATCCTTCAGGATCCCTTATTGCTATTTCGACGCTAGCAAGACTATCAGTTCCTCCAGTTATAGCTTCAAGTCTAAACTCGCTTAGGGTGTATTGGCCTATAGATCCTAGAGCTCTCTCAATAGCCTTAGCTGAAGCGTCAACGGGTCCTACACCTGTAGCTGCAGCTCTAATTTCATTGTCAAAGACCTTTAGGAGAACCGATGAAGTAGGCGTTATGGTATTCCCGGTTACAACCACAAGCTCCTTAAGAGAAACGGCTTTTTCTATTTCTGGTATGCCTCCAATTATCGATTCAGCTATTGCGTAAACGTCCTCCTCCATTACCGACTTCTTCTGCTCGCCAAGTTCTCTGATTTTCTCAGCTATCTTGGCTAGTTGCTCTTCAGTTGCATGAATTCCATATTGTTCCAGTAAAGCCTTTATGCCATGCTTTCCAGTGTGTTTGCCAAAGACTATTCTCCTTGTCTGACCCACATATTCTGGTGGGAATGGCTCATATGTTATGGGCTCTTCTACAACTCCATGGACGTGTATCCCTGATCTATGAGCAAAAGCGTTTCTACCGACTATCGGGTAATTAGGTGGGTTGTATACTAGGCTGTACTTCTCGACTAACCTGCATGTCTCCGTCAAGTACTCTTTCTTAATTTTGGTTTTGGCTCCATAAAGGGCTTCGAGGCCCACAACGACAACCTCTAGTGCTGCATGCCCTGCCCTCTCGCCTAAGCCGTTGACCGTGACGTGGACTTGGCTTGCACCAGCCACAACAGCTGCAAGGGCATTGGCATTGGCTAAGCCCAGATCGTTATGGCAATGAACGGATATTGGAACCTTGATGTGCTCTTTAAGCGATTCTATAAGATACTTCATTGCTTCTGGAGACATCACACCGACGGTATCAGGCACGTTTATTCTATCGGCTCCAGCGTCGACTACAGCCTTATACACCTTAATTAGGAAATTCAGGTTAGTCCTTGTAGCATCTTCACATGAGAACTCGCAGGTTACGCCGTGATCTTTAATGTACTCTACAGTTTCAACAGCTTTCTCTATGACTTGCTCTGGCGTCATTTTGAGCTTGTACTTGATGTGCCATTCTGATGTCCCTATAAAGGTGTGTATGGCATTGACGTCAGCCTTTAAGGCTTGGTCTACATCTGACTTTAGAGTTCTCGTTAAGGCGCATACTTCAGCTTGGAGCCCCAAGTTCGCTATGCTCTTAACGGCCTTGAACTCCTCTTCAGAGCTTGATGGGAATCCCGCTTCAATTGTATCTACGCCGAGCTTGTCGAGTTGCCTTGCTATTTCGAGCTTTTCATCAAGCTTAAAGACTACGCCTGGCGTTTGCTCTCCTTCTCTAAGCGTTGTATCGAATATCCTGACTTCACCTATCTTAAATGTCGAGGCCACCTTCTTCACATAGTCGCTTACAAACGGTATCCTCTCGATGGGCAAGCGGTTCACCAACTTAGCTGCCTCATTTAAACAAGATTAGCTAGCCTTAAGGGTTTGCTGCTCGCTTTGCTGTAGAGGCCTCAGGGACTTTAAGATGAAGTGCGTATGAGTGCCACTTACGCCTTTTATTCCTCTTATTCTCTCAAGGCAGTCGTTTAAATCCGATATTGTCGGCGCTGAGACTTTGACCTGGATGTCGTAGTCTCCACTTACCTCGTATACCTCCATGACCTCCTTCATCGATGCTATTCTCCTAGCAATAGATGTCGTGTAGACATTTGGCTCGCATTTGACTAGTATTACTGCTTCAACTTTAGATGGCACTTCAGGCGTCAATTTTACTCCTGTTACTTTTTCGGCTATCTCTATGAGGTCAGCATCTCTATACGTCCTGACGTCATGCCTGCTCTTTATGGCGTTAACCACCTTCTCCAACTCCTCATCGCTTAGCTGTATGCCTAATGCCTCAAGCCTGGCTTTAACTGCATGCTTACCTGAGTACTTACTGACGACTATCTCCCTCTTTCTACCCACGAGTTCAGGCGGAAATGCCTCATAAGTTGATGGGTCATAGAGGACTGCTGCGACGTGAACTCCTCCTTTGTGAGAAAAGGCGTTTTCTCCTACTACTGGTGCATGTGGTGGGACTACTATGCCGCTTAACC
>QMSF01000025.1 GCA_003649565.1 Thermoprotei archaeon
AGAAATTGAGCATAATACTTTATAGACTTGTGAATCATAAATTAAATTATGGTCGAAGCCTACATACACATAAGAGTCGAAGCTGGTAAAGGCCCTGAAGTAATAAAACAATTAAGATCATTACCTGAAGTGAAGGAGGTTCATCCTGTTACGGGACCTTACGACATAATAGCGAAAATAGAAGTAGCCAACACAAAAGCTTTAACTGATCTCTTAGTAACAAAAATGCACAAAATAGATGGCATTAGAGATACTACCACGTCAATAATATTAGATTAACTCATTATTTTTACCATTAACCCTTGAGTTAAGGATAAATTTAACTACCCTTTTTTATAGGGCTCGGCGAATTAGATGAGCGATTTTAAAGCTGATGTAGTCATCGTAGGTTGTGGTCCTGCAGGAATCTTTACAGCGCTTGAATTAGCTCAAAGAAGTAATCTCAGCATAGTCATGATTGATAGAGGGCCAGACTTAGAAAAACGTCGTTGCTTTTCAAGAATGGGTTATAATTGTGCTAATTGCAGTCCCTGCACTATGCTATGCGGATGGGGAGGGGCAGGAGCCTTTAGCGATGGGAAACTGACATTGTCAGCTGATGTAGGCGGATGGCTTGAAGAATACATCGGAAGAGAAGAACTGATAAAATTGATAGAGTATGTTGACAAGATATACCTCGCATTTGGTGCGCCGAAGACTCTATTTGGCACTGATACAGACGTAATAGAGCGCTTACAAAGGCGCGCACAATTAGCAGGGTTAAAGCTCATACCCGTGAAAATTAGGCATTTAGGCACAGAAAAGTGCTTTGAAGTTATTAAGGCGATGAGAGATCATCTCTCTCAACGAGCAAGAATATTGACTGAAAAAATGGCTCACAAAGTGCTTGTCGATGGCTCTGTAGTGACCGGTGTAGAGCTGACTGATGGAACAAGGATTAACGCCAAATATGTCGTATTGGCCCCCGGTAGAAGTGGGGCTGAATGGCTAAAAAAGGTCACAGCAGAGCTAAACTTCAAGACTTACAATAATCCAGTTGACATAGGAGTCAGAGTTGAAGTGCCCGCATCAGTCATGGAGCCCTTAACAAAGCACTTATATGAACCTAAGTTGCTCTATTACTCGAAGAGCTTTGATGACCAGGTCAGGACATTCTGCTTTAATCCCTATGGTGAAGTAATAACGGAGTCCTACGATGGTGTTGTGACGGTTAATGGTCATAGCTTCTTAAATAAGAAAACTGGAAATACAAACTTTGCGGTTTTGGTCAGCACATCATTTACAGAGCCTTTCAAGGAGCCCATAGCTTATGGCAAGTACATAGCTCATCTAGCAAACTTACTAAGTGGAGGTATAATAGTTCAAAGGCTTGGAGATCTTGAAGAAGGTAGGAGATCAACCCCAGAAAGAATAAAGAGAAATATTGTTGAACCAACCCTTAAGTCAGCTACACCCGGAGATCTCAGCTTCGTCCTTCCATATAGATACCTCACAAACATACTTGAAATGCTTCAAGCAATGGATAAAATAACCCCAGGAGTCTATTCGAGATATACATTGTTATACGGTGTTGAAGTGAAATTCTACTCTTCAAGACTTGAACTTACGAGGAATCTTGAAACCAAGGTCGAAAACCTATATGCAGCAGGTGATGGCGCAGGAATAACAAGAGGCCTTATCCAGGCTTCAGCATCTGGAGTTGTAGTTGCTAGGAGCATACTTCAGAAAGAAGGATATTCAGTTCCGGAGCTTACAGAAGAGAACTTACCAATAAGAGTGCCATCTAAACCATAGACATAACCCCTCATAGGGTTTACGAGCCTCCTAAAGAGTGGACTCAATTTCCTAAATGAATTCTCATTTAAGCCTCCAGGGCCTAAATAATTGTTATAAGCTGGATGAACTATCAACCTTTTTAAGCCAACTTCAATTTTAAACATCTTACGTATTCTCTCCTTGATTCTCTTACCTACATAGTAAATCACCCACACCTTAAAGCCCCCTAATTGTCTTGGTAATGTAGGATGCAAATGCCCCATTATGAGGATATTGCTGGTGAAGAGGGAGGGATGCGGCCAAGCATTGCCATGAATAAAAGATACATCATCTATCGAAACCCCTGAAGAATCGCACATTATTACCCTCTCAAGCTTAAGTCTTCTCAAAGACCCATCGTGATTGCCCATTATGACTATGGTCTCCTTGCTCTTCTCTGTTATGACCTCCATGAAACTCTTGACCTCACGCTTGATCCTTTCATTAAATCCCTTAATTCTATGCTTAACATCTCCTAAAATCACTAAAACGTCAGGTTTAATAGTCGATAATAGCTCTAGTAAAGTCTTTGTTATCTGGTATGTCTGTGAAGGCAATCTAAACCCAAGATCTTTAAGTTCATATTCCAGACCTATATGAAGATCTGATACTGTTAAAATCCTCCTGCCTCGGTCGGTAATTATCAATGATGCCGGTGCATCAGTTATAAACCTGACTTTAGCCATTAACTTATCCTCCCTTTCACAAAATCATTGCAAACATTTATCTGACATGACGTCGATATTGAACTTATACCATGCAAGTACTACGCGAATTAGGCTTTTCACTTGAAGAAGTAACGTTAAACCGTATAAAAAAGGCATTTGAAGCTGTGAATGAAGGTAGAGTAAAAAAGTATGTGTTGAAGCCCAGTGGCAGAGTCATTTGGATAGTTGTAGGCAAGAGGAGGGATTACTGGGTCATCCCTAAGTTGTATTGCTCATGCGATGACTTTTACATAAACGTAATTTCAAGAAAGAAGAAGGTTTTATGCTACCATTTACTCGCTCAAGCTTTAGCAGAGAAAATGGGTAAATATGAAACATTCAGCCTAGCGGATGATGAAGTAGAAAAGCTGGAAAGCGAGTGGCGTAAAATCGATTAATGAAGTCTTCAAGAATAAACTTCAAGTCAATATCATCTTCAATAATGCCATTCTCACCAGGAGGCCATAGAACACTTGCTTAAAGTATTTCGCATAGGACGTCTTGTCCAACTCTATGTCCATTTCATCAACCCTTGGAAGAGGGTGAAGTATTATCAAGTCTTCCTTAGCATTTTGGAGATGCTTTAATGTTAATCTATATGAGCCTTTCACTCTTTCGTAATCCATAGGATCAGCAAATCTCTCTCTTTGTATCCTCGTTACATATATGACATCGGCTTCTTTAATTATATCTTGAGTTAGTGATGTGGCTTCAATGTACGAGGCGCCCAAGGACTTAAGCTGTTCTTTGACTTCTTCCCTCAACTTCAGAAGCTCTGGAGATACAAATATGAAGTTAACTTTGAAGTTGAGCAAACCATAAATTAAGGATCGAACAGTTCGACTATACTTAAGATCGCCAAGGAACAAGACCGTTAACCCATCTATTCTCTTCTTCTCCTTCCACATTGAGTAAAGGTCTATTAATGCCTGTGTTGGATGCGATAAAGCTCCTGAACCAGCATTTATCACAGGTATTTCAACGGCATCAGCTATAGCTTGAGCTGCTCCTTCATAGGGATGTCTAACGACTATTATATCAGCATAGTTTTCGACAACTCTAGCCGTATCGATTAAGCTTTCACCCTTAGCCATAGATGTCATAGAAGGCTCCTCAAAGCCTATGACGTCTCCGCCAAGCCTCTTCATAGCAGCCTCAAAGCTTAACCGAGTTCTCGTGCTAGGTTCAAAGAACATTAACGCCATAACTTTTCCTCTAAGCATATCGCTCTTTGATTTAGCATGTGGCTCAAGATTATCAGCTTCCCTAAATATCGCTAATATCTCATCCTTTGTTAGATCTCTAATCGATATTATATCTCGTCCACGCAGAGTTGTAGACAAGTATTTCCCCCTCGGAAATTATTTAGATACAGTTTAGCTTAAAGTATTTAAGGTGCATGTCAGGCATGATAGATAGAGAACTTCGCGTTCAAAAGATAAAAGACGGCGTGGTAATAGACCATTTAAGAGCTGGAACGGCCCTTAAGATCCTCGAGATGCTGGGTATCACCGGGAAAGAGGGCTTTATAATAACAGTCGCGATGAACGTGCCAAGCCAAAAACTGGGCTCTAAAGACATAATAAAAATAGAAGGAAGATACTTAAGTCCATCCGAAGTCAGTAAAATAGCCTTATTAGCACCTAAAGCAACGCTGAACATCATAAGGGACTATAAGGTTGAGAAAAAAGAAAGACTCAAGCTTCCAAATGAAATAATAGGGATAATAAAATGTAGCAATCCAACGTGCATTACAAATCACGAGCCTCAAGTTCAAAGCAAGTTTCTAGTCATAAGTCGCGACCCCCTAAAAATTAAATGTGAATATTGTGAGACTATAATGGATCAAGAGGAGATAGCTAGAAGACTAAGCTGAGAAATGGTGAATTACATGAAGATCGTGGCTATGGGAAGTCAGGACTTCGTAGCTGGGCTTAAACTAGCTGGAGTGAGTGAGGGGTATGTAGTTCATGATCCTCAAGATGCTGACGCAAAGTTATCAACTCTCATAAAAAGGACTGACGTCACATTGATACTAATAGAAGAGCGTTATGCAATTGAAATATCAAATTTTTACGACAAGTACTTAAAGTTAAAACAACCAATTGTAGCAATAATCCCAACCGGAAGAGTTAAAGAGGGCGTACGCGACTACATGAGTGAGCTCATTAAGAGGACCATAGGAGTCGAAGTTGTAGTTAAGTAATGGTGAGAACATGCCAAGCATAGGGAAAATAGTTCGAGTTGCTGGCCCGGTAGTCGTTGCTAAGGGAATGAGAGGTAGTCAGATGTTCGAACTAGTCAAGGTAGGAGAGTTAAATCTAATAGGCGAAATAATTAGGCTTCAAGAAGACTTAGCGACAATACAAGTCTATGAGGAAACAAGCGGGCTAAAACCAGGAGAGAAGGTTGTAGGTACAGGACAACTGCTCTCAGTTGAACTGGGCCCAGGCATATTAACACAAATCTATGACGGAATTCAAAGACCATTAGAAGTCATAAAACAAGCTTCAGGGGCTTTCATAGCAAGAGGATTAACAGCGCCAGCTCTTCCAAGAGATAAAGAATGGGATTTCACGCCGAAAGTGAAAGTAGGCGATAAAGTCACAGGAGGAGACATATTAGGAGAAGTACCTGAAACTCCTCTTGTAGTACATAAGATAATGGTCCCTCCAGGAGTAGAAGGCATCGTAGAAGAGATATCACCAGAAGGAAAATACAAAGTCGAAGATGTTATAGCTAAGATTAAAGCTCCTGATGGAACGATACATGAAATCCAGATGATGCAAAGATGGCCAGTTAGAAAACCAAGACCTTACAAGACAAAGTTAGACCCAGTTCAACCATTAATAACCGGCCAAAGAGTTATTGATACCTTCTTCCCTATAGCTAAAGGAGGTACTGCGGCAATACCAGGAGGCTTCGGTACAGGGAAAACTGTCACACAACATCAATTGGCGCAATGGGCCGATGCCAAGGTAATAGTATACATAGGTTGCGGCGAAAGAGGTAATGAGATGACAGAGATGCTTGAGCGCTTCCCTGAACTCAAAGACCCAAGAACTGGAAGACCCCTTATGGAGAGGACTATAATGATAGCCAATACAAGCAACATGCCAGTAGCTGCAAGAGAAGCTAGCATATACACTGGAGTTACAATAGCAGAATACTTCCGAGATATGGGCTATGATGTAGCATTAATGGCTGATTCGACTTCGAGATGGGCTGAAGCACTTAGAGAGATTTCAGGAAGACTTGAAGAGATGCCAGGCGAAGAGGGTTATCCACCATATCTAGGTGCAAGACTAGCTGAATTCTATGAAAGAGCTGGTAGAGTTGTAACATTGGGATCTGAAGATAGAATTGGCTCCGTCTCAATTATAGGTGCGGTCTCACCACCAGGTGGAGACTTCTCAGAACCCGTCGTCCAATCAACACTTAGAATAGTCAAGGTCTTCTGGGCTCTAGACACAGCTTTAGCATATAGAAGGCACTTCCCAGCTATAAATTGGCTAACAAGTTACTCCCTCTACTTAGAAACATTAGAAGGATGGTTTAAGGAGAATGTAGCCCCTGATTGGCCTGATCTCCGTAGAGAAGCCATGGCCATATTACAAAAAGAGGCCGAACTTCTCGAAATAGTGAGGCTCGTTGGTCCTGATGCCCTACCAGAGGCTGATAGAGCAGTTCTAGAAGTGGCAAGAATGATTAGAGAGGACTACTTAATGCAGCATGCCTATCATCCAATAGACTCCTATTGCCCAGTAGATAAAATGTACCACATACTAAAGACAATACTCTACTTCAACCAAAAAGTGAAAGAGGCGATATCAAAGGGAGTCCCATTAACTGAAATATTAAGACTCCCTGTAAGAGAAGATATAGCTAGAATGAAGATAGTCCCCTACGAGAAAATCAAGGAGACAACAGAGGATATTAGAAGGAAGATTGATGAACAAATAGGTTCATTAATTAAAAGTCGAGAAGTTGTAGTACCAGCTTAAGGAGGTTAATTAACCATGTCCGTTTCAACATCAGCTCTCAAAGCGAGGAAATATAGGACTATCAGCGAAATTTCAGGTCCACTCCTCATAGTCAAAAGCGTTACAGATGCAGCGTATAACGAGCTAGTCAGAGTTGAGACTGGAATTGGTGAAATTAGGACGGGGGTTGTCTTAGAAGCTGCTGAGGGATATGCCATAGTCCAGGTATTCGAAGGAACAAGCGGCCTTGATGTCGATAAAACAGCTGTGACATTTCTAGGTGAGACGCTGAAAGTCCCTGTGTCCACGGACATGCTTGGAAGGATATTCGATGGTAAGGGCCAGCCCATAGATGGCGGCCCACCCATAATACCTGAAGAAGAACGCGATGTTTATGGATCACCAATAAATCCATCAGCACGAGAGTATCCTAGAGAATTCATACAAACGGGAATAAGCGTAATAGATGGCATGAACACTTTAAGTAGAGGGCAAAAGCTCCCAATATTTACTGAAGCTGGTCTCCCTCATAACATACTAGCAGCCCAAATAGCTCGACAAGCCACTATCCCTGGCAAAGAGGAGGACTTCGCCATCGTATTCGCCGCTATAGGTATTACAGCTGAGGAGGCAATGTTCTTTAAGAACGAGTTCACAAGAACGGGAGCAATAGAGAGGTTAGTAACCTTCCTTAATCTAGCTGAAAACCCAGCTATAGAGCGTGTCGTAACTCCTCATGTAGCGCTGACAACAGCCGAGTTCCTAGCTTATGAGCATGACATGCATGTGCTAGTCATTATGACTGATATGCTTAATTATGGTGAAGCTTTAAGAGAAATAAGCGCTGCAAGAGCGGAAGTACCAGGCAGAAGAGGTTATCCGGGTTATCTTTATACAGCATTAGCTCAAATATACGAGAGATGTGGAAGAATTCATGGAAAGAAGGGCTCAATAACTTTCATTCCAGTTGTCACAATGCCAGGAGGAGACATTACACATCCAGTTGTCGACTTATCAGGCTACATAACTGAAGGACAGCTAATATTAAGTAGAGAATTGCATCGTAAAGGCATATATCCACCGCTAAATCCATTGCCGTCACTAAGCAGATTAATGAAAGAAGCCACTAGATACACTAGAAAAGACCACATGCAATTAAGCGACATGTTGTACTACTGCTATAGTGAGGCTCAAGACCTAAGAAGCTTAGTAGCAGTTGTTGGAGAAGAGGCTTTGACTGAAAGAGATAGAGCCTATCTAGCATTTGGAGAAGCATTTGAGAGGCGCTTTATAAATCAAGGTGTCTACGAGAATAGAGACTTAGACACAACGCTTGAAATAGCATGGAATCTACTGATAGAGTACATACCAGAATCGGAATGGAAGCGATTAGATCCTGAAGTCATAAAGACTTACTGTCCTAAGTATCGAGGTAAAAAGTAATCTTAAGACTTCTTTAACCTACTGCGACCTCCAGCATGAACTCCCTCAACTATATTTCTAAGCTTATTTTCAACATCTCTTTCCTCCAATATTGTACCAGTGACTATAATATCAGCTCCAGCTTTAGCCAGAGCCTCTGCTTGTTCTCTTTTCTTGATACCTCCGCCAACGATTATCTTTACATTAACTAGACCTTTGACGTATTCTATTGTGGCAGGCGGAACAGGCTCAGGGACACCTGATCCTCCTTCGATGTATACGTACCTCATTCCTAAGTATTGAGCAGCTAAAGCATAAAGCGCTATAACCTCTGCTTTAGTAGGCGGAATGGTTCTTGCCTGACCTATGATGCCGACGGTTCCTCCATCACCTACGATTATATAGCCCATTGGAATGGCCTCAAGGCCATACTTTTTAACTATGGCAGCTCCTTGAACCTGTGCCCCT
>QMSF01000026.1 GCA_003649565.1 Thermoprotei archaeon
GAGCTCTCTTGGAAGGGAGAATAAATCTTGTGTTGGTGGGCCCGCCCGGACTCGAACCGGGGACCACCCGCGCTCTGAGGTTAGACCTCGTCAGGCGGGTATCCTAACCAACTAGACGACGGGCCCATCTAGCCGCTAAAGAAGATACCTTGGGGTTGCTTAAAAGAATTTTTCAGCTTTAGTTCGAGCGATTTCTTAAACGTAATACCTATGCTTTTGAGGATCTGATAATACAAGTGATTTTGAGGTTGGAGCATTTTGCCTGGTACAGTTCAGGGTTTCATATATGTTGGCAAGATTGGCGATAAGTGGATAGCCGTCGTTATAGATGAAAATGAGAGAGTTGTATCGCTCAGCTTATTCAAAAATAGCGAGGAAGAAGCAGTTAATGAAGCCAAAGCTGCTGCATTAACTAAAGTGAGCTATAGATTTAGATCTGAGATGAATCCCTTCATTAGGAGAGTCGGCAGAGAAGTCATCGAGTTCATCGACTTATACCTTAAGGGTGAGAAACCGAAGTTTAAGTTCAACTTGAATACTGATGGGCTTACAAAGTTTATGAGGCAAGTCTTGTCTATTGTTAGTGCCATACCTCGAGGTTCAGTCACATGTTATGGAAGCATAGCTGAGGTTATGGGTAATCCTAGGGCTAGTAGGGCTGTAGGTAATGCCATTGCTAGGAATCCTTGGCCCATAATAGTGCCATGCCATAGGGTTGTGAGAAGCGATCTCAGCATTGGAGGTTATAGGGGAGGCATTGAGATTAAGAAGAGGCTACTCAAAGTTGAAGGCGTAGCTATAACTTCAACTGGCAAAGTATTGCCATCACACTTCTTAAGAGCAAACCAACTTGAAAATTTAGTTAAAAACATTGAGAAATTGAGCTTCTAGTGAGGGGGAGAAAGACATAAAATCCCTCTTCGTGTCAGTTTCAAGCTAAATACGGTGGATGTATATGATGAGCAAGTTGTTGATGATACCAGGCCCAACGAACGTTCCTCCAAGAGTTCTTGAGGCCATGTATAGACCAATAATAAATCATAGAGGACCGGAGTTCGAGGCTCTATATGCTGAGCTTTTCGAGAACTTGAAGTACTTCTTTCAGACAAGCTGGGATGTAATACCATTTACCTCGTCAGGTACAGGAGCCATTGAGTGCGTCGTTAGCAATGCTATAGCTCCAGGAGATAAGGTGTTGGTTCCATTATATGGCAATTTCACTAACAGAATAAAGGAGATTGTAGAGGCCTATGGAGGAAAGGCTATTACATTTGAAGTGCCAAAGAGAGAGGCTGTAACAGCCAAGCAAATCGAGGAGACTTTAGCTCGAGAGAGCGTGAAGATGGTCTATATAGTCTTTAATGAAACTTCTACCGGCGTTGCTGTAAAGGACTTAAAGGAGATTGCTAGGATAGCTCATGAGCATGGAGCGCTAATAGCTGTTGACGCCATATCAGGCCTTGGTGGTGACGAGCTTCCAGTAGAGGAATGGCAAATAGATTTTTGCGTTGCTGCAAGCCAAAAGTGTCTAGCTGGACCTCCAGGCATGAGCATGGTCTCGATTAGCGATCGAGCATGGGAAATTGTGAATTCCATGAAGCCTAGAAGTCATTACTTCAATTTGAAGTTGTACAAAAAGTTCTTCTTAGAGAGAAGGCAGCCGCCCTTTACACCAGCAGTTTCAATATTCATTGCAGTGAACGAGGCATTAAAGCTCCTCAAAGAGGAAGGAATAGAGAATAGAATTAAGAGACATAGGATTTGTGCTGAGGCTTTCTATAAGGCCTTTGAGGCCATGGGCTTAAAGTGCTATGCAAAGCCTGAGTTTAGATCGAACACCGTGATAACTATTGAGGTTCCCGAAGGCATAAGGGACGTAGACGTAAGGAGGATCATGAGGGAGAAGTACAATATATCCATTGCTGGCGGGATGGCTGATCTGAGAGGTAAGGTCATTAGGATAGGCTCGATGGGAATCATAAATCAATCAATGGTAATAACTACCATAAGCGCTCTTGAATGCACACTTAAAGAGTTAGGGTATAAGGTCGAATTGGGGTCAGGTGTTGAAGCCGCTTTAAGCGTGTTTTCTAGGTTTTAGAGCCTTAGGCTAAAGGCATCTTCAGCACTTTTTATTCCATGCTTCATAGCTATATGGCAAGCTCCCTCTATGCTAACAGCACATGGGCCTATGGGGTTTATTGGTGTACATGCCTTATTGTAGAGGGGGCATTCCCAAGGATATATCAAGCCCTTTAAGACGTCAGCACATCTGCATCCCTTAGGCATTTCTTCTTCAATCGAAGGCTCCACGTCAAAACGCTTTAATGCATCATATTCTTCAAACTCCTTTTTCAGTTTGAGCTTTGATTCAGGTATTGTTCCGATCCCTCTCCAGTCGCCGTCGCATGGCTCAAATACCTCCCACATGGCCTTTTTCGCCTTTACATTTCCCTCTCTTCTTACGCTTCTTGAGTACTCTATCTCAACGTCGCATCTACCATCCCTTATTTGCTCGAGAAGCATTAATATCGACGCTAAGACATCGAGGGGCTCAAACCCTCCTATGACCATGGGCTTACCATACTTCTTGGCTATGGGCTCATAGGGCTCTGAGCCTATAATCGTTGATACATGACCTGGACATATGAAGCCCCCTATGGCTATATCGCCGCTTTTGAGTAAATGCTCCATAGCTGGCGGTATCAGCCTATGACTAACTATTACGCTGAAGTTTCTTGGAACTCCTTTGAGAAGCTCAATAGCAGTTGTTGGTGCTGTAGTCTCAAATCCTATAGCGAAATGCACCACTTCAACGCCTAGTCTTTCAGCTATTTTTATTGAATCCATTATGCTATAGACTATTCTGATGTCGGCGCCCTTCGCTTTAGCCTTCATGAGCGACATGCCTTTAGTTGCTGGAACTCTAAACATATCGCCGTAAGTTGTCAATACCGCCTTTCTTGATAGAGCGAGGTCTATTGCTGCTTGAATTTCTGCTACGCTTGTAACACATACTGGACATCCTGGACCTGATCTTACCTCAAGTCCTTTAGGAAGCAGGCTTCTAAGCCCAAATCTCGATATGGTCCATTCGTGTCTCGGCCGGGGATTAACCCCGTGTGCCGCATACATGCATTATTATCAAGCGCTCAAGTGATAATTCCTTGAAGACGTCGCGTATTTTCTTGGAGAGAGCACGAGCTATGCTTTCATCTCTAAAGGGCTCTACGATGTCTGCCATAATTAGCTGTAGAGCGAAGCCTAAAAATTAACTTAACTTACTCATTTATTGCGGGCTTAATATGACGACGAACGTTTTGGCAATAGGCGATTTTCACATACCGTCGAGAGCTCGTTGGATACCTGATGCTTTAGAACGTGAAGTCACCAAGGATAAGTACGATATTGTCTTATGTACTGGTGATTTAACGAGCGAGGCAGTAATAACATGGCTTGAAAAGTTGGGAAAGGAGATTTACGTTGTTAGGGGTAATATGGATCACCTTAAGCTACCAGCTCATGCCGTCATTGATGTAGAGCAGCTAAAAATAGGTGTTTATCATGGTGCTGGAATATACCCTAGAGGTGATATTCCAAAACTTACAATGAAAGCCAAGCAGCTAGGAGTTGACGTGCTGGTTACTGGGCATACTCATTACCCCCAAGTGGTTATGGTTAAGGAGCATAAGGTTGTCATCGTTAATCCAGGTTCAGCTACAGGTGCTTGGGGCGGCGATGAAAGAGCATCTTTGATACCCAGTTTTGCAGTTATGCAGGTTGATAAGAGGAATTTGAGAGTTCAAGTGAAGGAGGTTAAACCTCATGGGATTGAAGTTGCCAAGTATGAGTTCACGCTCTAAATATTAAAGTTCAACGCTCATTGTCTTGGCTATTTCCCTCCATAACTTCAAGGTCTCCTCGGCTTCTTCTTGGTCTAACACTTGAATTGCATAGCCTGTATGGACTAAGACGTAAGTGCCTGGTTGCACCTTCTCGCTCAGCAATGTTAGCATAACTTCTCTTTTAACTCCCCCAAAATCGACGAGTGCTTTATCTCCCTTGACTTCTACTACTTTGCCTGGCACTGCTAAGCACATCGCGATAGTAAAGTGAGAAGGAGAACTTATAAGTGTAGCCGTTCTCCACTTTTTGCTTTAAAAGCGACAGAGGTGTTGTAATGCCCTTACAAAAGGGGGACTTCATACTTGTTGATTATGTAATGAGGGTTAAGGATACAAATGAAATAGTTGACCTAACAATCGAGGAGGTCGCCAAGAAGGAAAAGGTATACAGGGAGGACGGTATCTACGAGCCAGCATTAATTGTTCTTGGTGAAGGATGGATTCTAAAAGGTATAGAGGAAGAGCTCTATAAGATGGAGGTTGGAGAGAGCCGTACCATTGAAATTCCACCTGACAAAGCTTTTGGTGAAAGAGATCCCAGCAAAGTTAAGATCGTCAATGCGAGAGAATTAACCAAGCGAGGCATTACGCCACGCGTAGGCACTAGAGTCGAGCTAGATGAGGGAGTTGCGGTTATAAGGAGAGCTGAAGGCGGCAGAGTTGTTCTAGATTTTAATCATCCATTAGCTGGCAGGGCTATAGTGTGTGAAATTAAAGTAGTGAAGAAAATTGAAGATGTGAAAGAGAAGATCAAAGAGCTTATCCACTTAAGGATAAAGAGGATTGATAAGGAGAAATTTAAGGTAGAGCTTTCAGAGGATGGCGTCTTAACGATAGAGCTACCTCCAGAAGCCTATACATATGAGGGGCTTCAATACGCTAAGCGAGGTATAGCCGTTGACGTCGCCCGCTACATACCCGGTGTCAACGTGGTTAAATTCGTTGAGACTTATACCATAAGGCAACCTAAAGCCGAAGAGGCAAAGGAGGAGAAGAAAGAGGAGAAGAAGGGAGAAACGAAAACTGAAGAAAGCAGCTAAAGCGGATTTCTCAAAGGCGGCTAATTAGCTGCGAGATGTTTAAAGCACATAAAACCTCTACTCTTTTTGAGAGAACATGTTTCAAAAACCTGAGGATGCTCTTGATTTTTGCATTACGAGGTCACATTACCTGTTAGCAAGTTGGGTCGATGTGATCTTGGAAGATTATGGTGAGGAAGTAAAGAATAAACTCAAGAACTTCATGTACGAAAGAGCTAGAAGATTATGGAATCAGATCAAAGATGAGCTTGATCAAGATATAGTTAAGAGGAGAGATGCCATAACGTGGTGGGAGGTTGAGTTAAAATTTCTAAGTCCATATATTTACAGCGGGATTATGGAAGTTAAGCCAATAGAGTTAACGCCTAAAAGATGTAAAGTTAGGTTTACAAAATGTTCATTTATAAATGGCTGGAACTTAGCAATGGTACAACCTGACGTTATGTGCGAAATTCTCAAGGAGACCGAGAGAGGATTTGCTGAGGCAATAAATCCAAAACTTAGAATTTCTGAGTTTAACCCTGGCTTGGCTAAATACGAGCCATATTGCGAATTGACTGTTGAAATGCAGGATTAACCCAAAGCATTTTACGCATCCTCAACTCTTTTTTATTGAGTTATGTGGAGCATAATAGTCAAGAAATTCGAGGAAGCTCCAGCAAAGTTGAAGGTAGCTAAATTGCTAGTTGAAAATGGCTTTAGAATAGGTGAAAATGGAAAAATCTATTGTGGTGACATCGAGATTCCCGATACTAAAATAGCTAGGGTTCTAAATGTTGATAGACGTGTTGTAAGGGAGACAGTGAAATATATAATGAGCGATGAAATGCTAAAAAAGGTGTTTACGCGTTTAAAGCCCGCAGGTGCTCTTCTTAGAGATGTCGCCACTCTATTTAGCTATGGAGTTCTCGAAATTAGGGCTGAGCCAAGCGCCGTTGGCATAATAGCTGGCGTCACAGAAGCCTTAGCTAAGGCTGGCATAAGTATAAGGCAAATTCATGCTGAAGATCCTGATTTAAACCCCGATCCGAAATTAATAATTATAACCGAGAAGCCCGTACCTGGAGAAGTTATACCTGAAATTCTGAAAGTACCTAATGTCAAAAGCGTAACTATAATCCAAGGTTAAGGTGAGAAGAGTGGTTTTAAGCAGAGAAATAGCAGATGAGATAATCAATAGCATAGCCAGTGGAATTAGGAATTTTCAGAGGAGAATGATAGTTCTATGCGGCTCAGGGACCAGTAAAGTCGAAGTAGCAGCTCAGCTGGTTGACCTATACATTGATAACATCAACAAGGCTCCATCAATGCTCTATGTTGTTGACTCTCTCGATCAGGGGACTCTCGGAGTTGAAGGGCTCAAGAGATTTAAAGAGTGCTTGAAGAACAAAATGGAGTTTAGAGCGATATCCTATCTTGACACAGAGTCTGTAATGGGGTTGACTTACGATATCCTCATCTTGGATGTTATGGAGGAGTTGAGGCCAAATGATTTAGGAAGGCTCATTGAAACTGTTAGAGGTGGAGGTTTAATCATTTTATTAGCTCCTCAACTTGACTCATGGATTAATAACATCACTAGATTTCAAAGAAAACTGCTTATACCGCCATATACCATTAACGACTTGAAGAGACTGTTCATAAGGAGGTTTATCAATAAGTTAAAAGAGCATAAGGGCATATGGCTCATAGACTTAGAGACGGGTTTTGTCCATTACAACAAGCCATCTGAGACCAAGACACGAGAAACTAAAATGGAAATTCCATCCGGTTCCCTATTCCCGAAAGAGCTCTATCTTATGTCAAAGACTAATGACCAGGTCAAAGCCCTTATGTCAATGGAGGCCTTTGCCAAAGAGAGAAGATACGTTCTCGTGATAACGGCTAACAGAGGTAGAGGTAAAAGTGCTGTTTTAGGTTTAGGATTAGCAGGTCTTTTATATACTGCTAAAGGCAAGTTTAGCGTCATAGTTACTGCGCCATCACTTTACAATGTTCAAGTCCTCTTTGAATTTTTAAAGATGGGTTTAGAGAAGCTTGGCTTGCCCTATGATGTAGAGGAGAGGCATGGATTAATGAGGGCCATTTATTGCCGTAAAGGCAGGGTTACGTATGAAGAACCATTTGATGCTGCTTCTTCAAATGCAAAAATGGTCGTGGTTGATGAAGCTGCTGGCATACCTGTCCATCTTCTCTTGAGGATTAAGAGGAATTTTAGAAGAGCAGTATTTTCTTCGACAATCCATGGCTACGAAGGTGCAGGTAGAGGTTTTAGCATAAGATTTCTTTCAGCTCTTCGAAAAGAAAGCAGAACGCCTCTGCTCGAAATCTCCATGAGAGACCCTATACGATATGCTTCTGGAGACCCTATTGAGGAATGGCTTTACGATACATTGCTTCTTGACGCTGAACCCGCTAAGATAGAGGAGGAACCCACATCGCTAATTTATGAGAAGGCTGATTTGGAGAAATGGTTTTTGGAGAGGGAGGATGAATTAAGAGGCTTCATCGGAATATACGTGTTGGCTCATTATAGAAATCGACCAGATGATGTCGCTATACTGGGAGAAGCACCTCACCATTTTGCAAGGCTCTTGAAGACTTCAGACGGCGCAATAGTCACTGCAGTGCACTTGGCAAGAGAAGGGGAATTGGAGGATGAAATCATAGAAGAGATCTTAGCTGGCTATGAACCTTCAGGTAACGTTGTACCCTCACTCATAGTCAAGTACTATCCGCCATATAGGCACTTCGCCAAGTATGTCGGCTGGAGAATAGTGAGAATAGCTGTTCACCCTAATCTCATGGATAGAGGCCTGGGGAGTCTTGTTCTCGATGATTTATGCGATGAAGCGCAGCGAGCGGGTGTAGATTGGATTGGAGCAGGTTTTGGCGTTACAAGGACATTACTCAACTTCTGGATAAAGAACGGCTTTCTCCCTGTTCATATAAGTCCCACTAGGAATCCTGCTTCAGGCGAGTATAGCGTGCTCGTCATTAAGCCTTTGAGTAGGAGAGCTCATAAACTCGTCGAGGTTATGAGTAACGAATTCAAAACTAGGTTTATCGAAAGCTTATACGATACTTATTTTGATCTTGAAGCTGATGTGGCAAGGCTGCTTCTCTATTCACCCTATGGTGCAGGTGATATTAGACTGAATCTATCTAAGAGCCAAGATGCCAGGCTTAAGGCATATGTTAATGGCATCGTGACGTACGAAGCAGCTAATGATGCCATAAGCCAGCTGGTTAAAGCTCATTTCATGCTAAGAAACGATAAGAGAGTTAGACTTGACGAGGAGGAAGAGGAGCTTCTCATAGCTAAGTGTCTTCAAGGCAGAAGCTGGAGCGATGCAGCTAAAGCAGCTGGCTTCTCCCCATCA
>QMSF01000027.1 GCA_003649565.1 Thermoprotei archaeon
AGGTCCAATATTGGTAGTCGATGATCGCTATGTGGATCTTAGGGAGTATGGCTTTAATGATGTTAGGGCAGTCTTGAAGAGCATGGCTGTGGATCCCCATGAGATTTTGAGAATTGGCGAGAAGGCTGATAGAACTCATGAATTGAGGCTTATTAAGATTAAGGCTCCCATTGAGCGTCCAAGTAAGCTGTTGTGTTTAGGGCTAAATTATCTGGATCATGCTAGAGAGCTAGGCTTTGAGATTCCAAGAGAGCCCATAGTCTTTGCGAAGGCCCCTACAGCCATTATAGGCCCTGAAGAACCCATAATTATCCCAAGTTTCGTCAAAGAGGCGGATTATGAGGCTGAAATGGCTGTAATTATAGGGGTTAGAGCTAAGAACGTGAAGGCCGAAGAGGCCTATGATGTCATTGCCGGCTATACTGCGTTTAATGACGTGTCCGCTCGAGATCACGAATTTAGATATGGAGGTCAGTGGTTTAGAGGTAAGAGCTTTGACACATTTGCTCCTCTAGGCCCCTACATCGTGAGCAAGAAGGATATAGGAGATCCACATAGCTTGGACATAGAGCTTAGGCTTAATGGGCAAGTTATGCAGAAATCGACAACTCGAAACATGATATTTAAAATTCCTGAAATTATAGAGTTCATATCCCAAGGCATGACGCTGGAACCAGGAGATGTAATAGCTACCGGGACACCGTCTGGTGTGGGGTTTAGGAGAAAGCCGCCATTGTTCCTTAAACATGATGATGTCGTTGAAGTATTCATAAGCAAGATAGGTTTGCTTAGAAACCCTGTGATACACGAAGAGCGGATATCATGAGGATTATGGCCTTTAAGCGAATATGCATAATCTTAAGGTTGCTTAATGAGCATGCCTCTTTCTTTTGCAAATATCTCAAATAAAGCGTTTTCTCTAATGTATTTTAATTCTTCTTTCTCCATTATCAACTTGATTTCCCAGTTTCTTAGTGCTGGGCATATGTAGCATCCTATTCTGAAGAAGCCATAGTCGTACATGGCGTTTACTGGCACCTTATTTAATGCTAGGTAGAGTTGGACATGTAGTGCACTCCATTGTTTTATTGGTGCTGCCTCTATGTGGTCTTCATGTGTTATCGTTGCCGGCCTCCTTAATCTTGATGGCGATTCTGCTTCCCGATCGCCTACGACCATTAACACTCTTCCTTTCTTTGAGAGCTGTTTAATGAAGTCTTTAGCTGCTTTGACTTTTAGCTGTGTACACCATCGATTTTTGTTTGTTGGTAGGGGCTTTCCTGCTTCTATTATTTCTCTTATTGGTGCTTTGAGTTTGAGCGGTGTTATGCCTAGCCGACTTGCCAGTTGATTTACATACTCTAGTGTTTCTTTGAATTCTAGACCTGTATCTATGAATGTTGGTATGACCTTGTCTTTGAATACTTTTAATGATAATATTAATGCCGCTGTGCTGTCTTTACCTCCACTCCATGGAACTACAGCGTAGTCCACGTCGAAGCTCGAGAGATAACTTAATGATGCCTCCTCTAGCTTCTCTATGACTGCTCTATTGAGTTCTGCATGTTCCTCTATACTTGCTATGTCAATGTCTTCTCTGCTGTTTTTCCTCTCAACCTTTATGTCTGATCCTCTTTCTGCGAATGCTATGTCGGCTATCAGTCTTGCTCCTTGATAGAGGGAATGTAGGCCGCCGAGCTTCTTCACTATGAGAGTTGGCCTTACCTTGCATAGCTCCTCGAGCTTTAGAGCCATCTCCATGCTTGGCATGTAGACGTCAAATCTGGGGTTTGTAATCCAATCTTCAAGGTCTTCGCCCGCCTTTAGCAAGGTGTACGCCGAGTATTGAGAACTCCATTTTATCCTCATCCTAAATTCGGCTTTCGCTTTAAGGTAGTGGCGTAATATTTGGTGGGGTCTCTCATTTCTAACCTTTGATTTCGGGATTAAGTGGAAGACGAAGTTCGAGGGGTATTCTCCATCTAGCTTTAACGCGTCTTTGTCCTCTAATCCAAGCATTACTATTATTAGACCTTTAAAGTCTATGTGCCGTTTAAGCTGATCTTTGATGGCGCTTGGCTCTCTAGCTCCTTTAAGGGTATCGATTTCAAGTTCGCCTTCAAGAAACCTCTTTAATGCATGTTTTACTGCATCTGCATCGCTCTTGGATCTCACTAGCACTTTTACCGGTGGCTTCACTTACTCTCACCGTAGCTCCATGCCTTGGCTATTATAACGGTGTTTTTTATTCTCTTTAGCTTTATGGTTATTCGCTCCATAATTTGCTTATCTCATCTTGAGCGTAATCGGAGTACTCCTCGATTTCCCCATTAGCTTTATGGAGAATTACTTTGGGTCTTTCTTCGCTTATCACTTTGCCTATGATGGAGAAATCTATTTTTGCGCTTTTGAGCACTTCCACTGCTTTGTTCATTAAGTTTGGCCTTATTGTCGCTATGAGAGATCCACTACTTATCAGCTTGAGGGGGTCTAAACCCAGTGCTTTGCATATGATTTTTGTCGGTGCCCTGATGGGTATTTTGTCCTCGTATATTTCTATTGTGCATTTTGATGCTCTTGCTATCTCTATTAGTCCATTTATTAATCCTCCTTCTGTTGGATCATGCATTGATGACGCAACCTTGACCTTTGCTAATGCTAATGCCTCCCTTAGCACGCTTATTTCATTGAAGTAGCGCGTTGCCTCGTCTAACACGCTCTGCTCAATGCCCAGGCTTAAGAGCTTGTCTTTGAAGTCACTTGCTATTATTGCCGTTCCCTCCAACCCTACGGCCTTGGTTATCAGCACGTAGTCTCCCGGCTTTGCCCCCCTGGTTAAGACCACTTCGTCTCTTAATCCGATCCCTAAAGCCGTCATTACGACTATTGGCTTTTCAATGCCTGGTGACACCTCTGTATGACCGCCAATCATCATTCCATTTATCTCTCTAAGCGCATTGTCGATTTGTCTTGTTATCACGTCTAGAGCTTCCATGGCCGCTGTTGGTGGCAGCAGTATTGTTGATAGAAACCACTCTGGTTTTACTCCTCTAACAGCGATGTCATTACTCGCTATGTGAACGCTAAGCCAACCAATTCTCTCTATGGCCTCTGTTATGGGGTCTACGTGTACTACTAGCACCCTATCATTTCCAAGGTCTATTATGGCTGCATCTTCACCTATACTGGGGCCTACCAACACTTTGTCATTTATGACTCCTATTCTAGAGAAGACGAGGCTTTCAAGTATGCTTGGAGGCAATTTGCCTATTGAAAGCTTCATTTACAACACCGCGATGCTTCCACCTAAAATAATTGAAGAAGGAATAAAAAGGAGTTATTCAGTGAGATCAGTGTTCATCATCTTTTATCAGAGGGGCCCACTCATCACTTAGATGCTCTAGGAGGACTCTTATCGTGCATGCCTTTTAGTTTTTATGTGTACATTAAGGCTCTAGCTATACGAGGGAGGGGTATTGGAGTCCAAGTTCATTGGCTGTATGATTGGCTGTGCTATTGGTGATGCTCTAGGAGCTGCATATGAGGGGTGTCCTTTCAGCAATGTCGATGTAACCGATGTAGCGTTTACTGGCAGGTGGACTGATGATACTCACATGATGATTGGCATGGCTGAAGCCCTCATTGAATGTAGGGGTTTTAATGGAGAGCATATGACTTGGACCTTCATACGCAACTGGCAGAAGGAGCCTTGGAGGGGTTATGGGCCTGGTCCTCCTAGAGTCTTCCGATTAATATTATCTGGCGTATCGTGGCGTGAAGCGGCCAAGAAGCTCTATGGCGGCATGGGGTCTTTTGGTAATGGTGCAGCCATGAGGATAGCCCCTATAGCGCTTCTCTATCACGATAAGCCTGAAGAGCTAAGAGAAGTGGCTTATAGATCAGCTGAGATAACCCATGCACATGAGCTGGGCATGGAGGGGGCTGCGATACAGGCATATGCAATATCATTGGCCTTGAAGATCGGTAAGGAGTTTAGCCCAGAGGATTATTTGAAGGAAATAGCATATTACACTAGAAGCAGAATCTATAGAGATAAACTGCTAACGGCTATTAGGCTGCTTCATGAAAGAAATAGGAGAAGTATAGTGAGAGAGCTTGGCAATGGAGTTGAAGCCTTTAATTCTGTTCCAACGGCCATATATTGCTTCGCTAAAAATCATGAGGATTACGCTAAAGCCGTTCTCTACGCTGTAAGCCTTAGAGGTGATGCTGATACTATAGCGGCAATGACTGGAGCGATAGCTGGAGCACATCACGGCGAAGAGGGAATACCGAGAGCATGGATTGAGAGGCTTGAGAGAGCCGAGTACATTAAGAAGCTGGCACGAGAATTATGGAAGTTAAAAACGTTGTTGAGCTCGACTTAAGAGAAGGGCTTTAGTCACACGCCAATAAGCGTAAGTTATAAAGATTACAGGTAAAGAAGAGATAAAAGCGGCCTGACATCGATATTACGTCATGGCGTTTTAAGGAGGTGCTACACGATGAGTGATGTGCCTGTTGGTGAAGAAGGGAAGGAAGCTTTGCTAAGTAAAATCGAGGAGATCATGGAGTCGATGAAGGAGTGGGAGAGAAAACCCCTTGTTCAAGTAGGTAATGCTATAGTGGAGCTCGTTAAGCTCCCTAAAAGAGAAAGCAAGAAGAGAACAGAGCCGGAAAGACTGGCACTCCACATTAGGCTCGCCGACTCCTTTAAAGGTATATTCATAGCTGGATACGATGACTTAAAGGATATCATTGAAGCGCTAAGCAGCAAGACTGTTTTGGATGTAGCTGAAGCCATCGAGACGATAAATAGAAAGAAGAGAGTCGTCGAATTCAAGCTTTGACAACATATTCTTTTTTAATTTGTTTTATTGGCGTTATGTGAAAGCCCACCTTATTGTCGAACAATTTCTTTTATGCTGAGCTTCTCGTAGTTTAATTCAGGGATCTATTATGCCTAGAATTAGTGATGTGCTCTACTCTTATTGTGGTATTGTCTGTAGTTTATGTAGAGCTTATACTCAAGGTGAATGTGAGGGATGTGATGCTCACATTAATGTTTGTGAGTATGCAAAATGCTGCTTGAATAAAGGGTTAAAGTGCTGCTTTGAATGCGGCGATTTCCCATGCAAGCTACATAAAGAGGGTTTCACATGGGTTACCGAGGAATTTGGCATTTTAAAATGGAGGGTATATAGCGACATATTCCTAGACATATTTCGAAGGATGAAGAGCGATAAGAGCTAGCGATCTTAACGAAGTTAGCTATATCAGCCGTCTCTTCTCTCGTCATCGGATGAAAATGTCTCAGCCAGCATGCCCATCATCATTAATCTCAAAAATATATAGTGAGGGGCAGCGAATAGGCTTTGCTTAGGCTATAATGCTTTCTCTAAGACTATTATTTTGCCGTTGCTTCCAACATTAAGCTCTATCGATCCTTTAAACTCCCTCGTAAAGGCATTTTCAACTCTTATTTTAGAGCCCACGTCAACTAAATCTATCTGCTTTCTCCATAGGTTTAGCTTTATTTGCCCAGTGCCATCATCTATTATTGCGTATGCTAATAATGCAGGGCCATAACGCGTTTGAACGGTCTTTGGCTTGCTTTTCTCTACGACTATTCCCTCAACTATTAAATCCCTCATTCCGCTCTCTATCTCGGATATCGAGATCTTTCTCAATTACATGTCCTCCTTGAGAGGGTGATAGTACGAGGAGTTATAAAAAGGATTAGGTGTCTCATATCCCCCCATCTTCTTCTAATAGAAGGGTTTGAGAAGCCGAAAATTTCTCCTAGTAATAGGCATTGTAAGGAGTTCATTGGTGTGTGTTATGGCTGGAAAGCTCATCTTGGGAATTGATATAGGTGCTACTAAGATTAGGATAGGCTTAGGTGATGTAGAAGGCAATATATATGTCAAGCGAGTACATAAAACGGCTGATGCTGCGACGGACATTGTGGGCTTCATAATCAATGATATTAAGAGCAATTTTTCAAGAGAATTAAAGGAAATTTTAGGTATTGGCATTGCATCTATTGGACCTCTGGACTTGAGAAAAGGAGTTATTCTTTCTCCTCCTAATGCACCTTTTAAGAACGTCAAGATCGTTGACTATTTGAAGGAAGAGTTTAACGTTGATGTTTTCTTGATTAATGATGCTGTAGCCGCTGTTTGGGCTGAGAAGCTTTATGGTGCTGGTCGAAACTTCAGGAATCTAGTCTATGTGACTTTGAGTACTGGCATAGGCGTGGGAGCTATAGTTGATGGAAATCTCTTGATAGGCAAGGATGGAAATGCACATGAAGCTGGGCATATAGTAATCGACAGCTCTGGAATGATGAGGTGTAGATGTGGAGGTTATGGACATTGGGAGGCTTATTGCTCAGGCATAAACATACCCTTCTTCATTAAGAGAGTTATAGATGAGAAATATAAAGAGGAAGTTAAGAGGAGCTCGTTATACGATGACTATAGTAAAGGCCTTATAACGCCTGAAAGGTTATATGAGCTTGCAAGACAAGGTGACGAACTGGCTCTTAAATTGACTGAAGATGAACTAGGAAGACTAAATGCTGCTGGAATTGCTTCAGTAATAAATTGTTATGATCCTGAAATTGTCCTTCTAGGAGGATCCATAGCTTTAAACAACAAGGATTTGGTTCTCAAACCGATAGCCAAGCACATAGACAAGTACATAACCAATAGAAGGCCTATAATCGAATTGACAAGTCTTGGCGAGGATGTTGTCTTGAAAGGTGCTTTAGCCGTGATAGCAAATACTCCACGTACATTAATAGAATACCTACAAGCCATCTTAAGTTCATAGAGCAGATTTGTGATAGCTCATACAGCTCCACTTGAAAGTTTATAGGCTCGACATTTAGTTATCCTAATGCTAATCATCAAGAATTCAGAGTTAAGAACCTGGTTTTTAGGGGGCGAGGAGGGTAGAGCTATGAGTCGCCCTGTGATCAAAGAGGTTGAGGAAAAAGCTGCTCCTGAGCGTGGATTGGGTCTTCATAGCCATATAACGGGTCTTGGATTAGATGAGAGGCTTAAGGCCATACATATAGCTGATGGACTTGTAGGACAGGAAGAAGCTCGTGAAGCTGCTGGTATAATGGTTGAGCTCGTCAAGAGGGGTAAGAGGCCCGGACATGGCTTACTCCTCGTGGGACCTCCAGGAACTGGTAAAACGGCTATAGCCGTTGGTATGGCTAGAGAGCTAGGCAGAGATGTACCATTCGTATCGATTTCGGGCAGCGAGATTTATGGAGCGACAGTAAAGAAAACCGAGCTATTGACACAGGCGATACGCAGAGCCATAGGCTTAAGGCTTTTTGAAGAAAGAGAGGTCTATGAGGGTGAAGTAGTAAACATTGAGATTGAAAGGGCACAACATCCCTATAACCCCTATGCTCAAGTAGCATTAGGAGCATTTCTAACTTTAAAGACAAAGCAAGAGGAGAAGAGCTTAGAAGTAGGCGATAGAGTTGCAGCTCAGCTAATGAAGCTCAATGTAAGGCCTGGAGATATAATAGAAATAGATGCTGAGACAGGACGTGTTACAAAGCTTGGCAGAAGCAAGTATGTTGAGAGCAAATGGAAGAGCGAATACAGAATTGGAAGACTCATCGACATACCAAGTGGTCCTGTAAGAAAGATAAAGAAGACAACTCACACCGTCACGCTTCACGACATCGACATGGCCAATATAAGGGCTGGAAGGCTCATGCTATTTAGAGAAGAGGAGATAACCAATGAGATTAGGGCTAAAGTTGATGAGCAGATCGACGAGCTGGTCAAGAATAAGAAGGCTGAGCTAGTGCCTGGAGTGCTATTCATAGATGAGGCGCATATGCTCGATATAGAGGCATTCAGCTTCTTGAATAGAGCTTTAGAACAAGAGTTTGCCCCGCTAGTGGTATTAGCGACGAATAGAGCTGTAACGAAGATTAGGGGTACGGACTTCAAGTCCCCACATGGAATACCAATAGACATGCTCGACAGGTTGCTGATAGCGAAGACCAAGATACCGCCGCCAGAAGACATAAGGAAGATACTTGAAATTAAGGCTACGGCCGATGGCATAGAGCTCTCACCTGAAGCACTTAACATGCTCACGGATATTGGTGTAAAAAGGACCTTGCGCTATGCAGCTCAACTATTACAGCCAGCTAGGGTCATAGCTGAAATATCAGGAAGCAGCATAGTAAAGCCCGAACACGTGGAGAGAGTCATGGGCGTCTACCTAGACTTCAGAGA
>QMSF01000028.1 GCA_003649565.1 Thermoprotei archaeon
ATCTTATTTCTCTCTTCGAGAGGTCTATCCAGTAAGCCAGGGGTATCCACAACTTGAGCTATAGCTCCTCGCGGCCCCATTATATGCCCTAGACTTACACTCTTCGTTGTAAAGGGGTATTCAGCGACTTCCGGTTTAGCCGTAGAGACGCATTTAACAAATGACGATTTTCCTACGTTAGGTGCACCACTCACAATAATTGTAGGTACTGCGAAATCAAATGACGGAAGCTTTCTAAGCCTCTTTATTTCTGATAAAAGCCTCAAATCACTCTTGAGCTCCTTAATTATTGATGCAACTCGCCCATAATACTCTCTACGAATTCTTGCGGCTTCAGAAATTGTTGTTGCCGCTCTAAGCTTAGACACATACTCCTTGCTAAGCCGCTCAACCATTGATGCAGCCTTTGAAATTCTAGCCAAGGCTATTTTGAACTTATCCGGATCAATGACAACATAAAACAGGTCCCTATAAAATGGATGAAGAGAGTCAATTGACGGTATGCTCTTCTTGATGCTTCTCAACCTATTAACCATGACGGAGGCTACAGTCCTTACTCTAGTAATTTCCTTTAACTTAGCGATTAGCAGCTTATCCCTCTTGGTTGGCATCTTAACGGTTGCTTTGGAAGCTCTCCTAAAAGCCACGTCTATTAGCTGCTCAGGAGATGGTATGCTAGGCAGTTTGCTGAAAGGCTGCTCTGAAGCCATAGCGCTCTAATGGATTAAAGCCTAAGATCTTTATTAACTGCTCGTCAACCCGAAAAGGTTTAAACAAGGCTTAGACAACTAAACTGCAGGTGTCCTCATGCAAGGTCTTAGAGATAATGCTTTTAACAGTCAAATAGGTGCGCATTGGGCTTTAGGTGCCACGACAGTGGGGCTTAAGGTTAATGATGGCATAGTTTTGGCATCAGAAAAAAGGGTTAGCTATGGCTTTACCGTGACAAGCAAATCAGCTAAAAAAGTATTCAAGATAACTGATTACCTCGGAATAGCGTGCGCTGGCCTAATAGGTGATATGCAAGCCATAGCTAGAAGCCTAAGAGCAGAAGTTAGGCTCTACGAATTAGATGTAAACAGGAGAATGTCCATTAGAGCGGCAGCAAAATTACTAGCAAACATCCTATTTGGTCAGAGACACATGCCGTTAATAAGCGAGACTTTAGTCGGTGGCCTTGATGAAACAGGCCCTCATCTATACGTGTTAGATGCCATAGGCTCCTTAATAGAGGATGACTATGCAGCACTTGGAAGTGGATCGACAATAGCAATAGGCATACTCGAGGCAAATTACAAGAAGGATCTATCGATAGACGATGCAAAAAGCTTAGCAATAAAGGCAGTTAAAGCAGCTATAGAAAGAGATGCTCTAAGCGGCGACGGCATTGACATGCTAGCAATAACTAAGAGTGGAGTCGAAGAGAAATTCGAGGCTATTAAATAGTTTAAGGCTTCACTTTAACTGGCTCACCAATTCTTGAGAGCAATGCAACCCTCGAACTCAGGCTATCAGCTATTAACTGATAACCAGTAATTCTACTTAGTCTTCTTGCGAACTCGAGTATATGTGAGTGCTTAGGCATGTTCTCCAATTTTAATCTAAATCTCGAATATCCTAAATACATGTAGCCCTTTATCTCGACATACCAAGGCTCAGCCATAGATATCAGCTTTGCAAATCCTTTTAAGTCCCCTTCGTGATCATTAATACCCTTAATTAGCGTAATCCTAATGACTGTGGGGCATGTGAAGCTTTTTAGAAGCTCTAAGCTTCTCAGCAGCCTTTGCCAACAATCTGCTAAGCTGCTTCTTGATAGGGCTTTGAGCTTGTCTTCTGATGATGCGTTAACTGATACATAAAGCTGTGAAGGCTGTCCTTTCTCTAATAATTTCACCAATCGCTCAGGGTACATACCATTAGTGACGAGGAAAGTTGTGAAGCCTTTGCTTCTACAAAGCTCTATGAAATCGCCTAGCTTATCGTAAAGAGTAGGCTCTCCAGCTAAGCTTATCGCGAAATGTTTTGGATGTAAAGCTTCTACATATCTCTCCTTTATTACCTTTGGATTAGACTTATAGCCGCTCAAAATTCTAAATTGGGCTTTAATGGCCTGCTCGAAAATAGTCTTTTCGTCGTCATAGGTCATGAACTCATCTTCTCTCCATGATGGAGTGCTGGGGTCACCTCTTTCTATTCTCCAGCAATGAAGACAGCTATTTGGACATGCTAACGTAGGAGTCATTTGTATGCATCTATGGCTTTCTATTCCATACCAGTTCTTATAGCAAAACCTATTACTCGTCAAAGCAGCGTGAAGCCAGTGACACTTTTTTACTGCTGCCGTTTTCCTATTGCCAATTAATTGATATTTCTGTTGTCTTAATAAGCTAATGATAGCTGAAGTAGTCGATTGCGCTAGCATTTATGACCTCCCTGAAATCCTCTTTCAACTTGAATAGCAAACAGGGTGACATAAAGATTGAGGTGGATCTTTTCATGTGCTTAACTTTCATAGGTATAGGTCTTACAGGGATGGGCTTAACGATAGAGGGACTTAAAGAAGCTCAAAATGCTGATTTCATCTTTATGGATTCATATACAAGCATCTTACCTAATGGAGCATTAAACACGCTTAGCTCTTTGATAGGTAAGAACATTCAGCCCTTGAAGAGAGCTGATTTGGAAGGCCGAGGCTTAGTGAAGATTATCGAGTTAGCCAAGAGAAGTAAAGTCGCTCTTTTAGTTGCAGGCGACCCCTTCATAGCCACGACTCACATATCACTCAAAATAGAGGCAGCCAAAGCAGGTATACCAGTAAAGTACATACCTTCGGCATCAATACAAACAGTGATATCAGGCCTCACAGGCCTTTCGAATTATAAGTTTGGCAAGTCTGCAACTATCGTCTTCCCAGATAAAGGGCCAAATAATGCAGCCTATGAAGCTGTAAGAGACAATAAGTCACGTGGATTACATACATTACTATATCTGGATTTAGAGGTTGAAATCTCAAGAGCCATGACAATAAATGAGGGCATTAAAATTCTCCTCGAATTAGAGAGTAAAAGAGGTGAAGGAGTAATTAACAGCGACATGCTGGTCATAGGTATCGCGAGGGCTTGTTGGAAGGATAGCATCATAAAAGCCTCTAAGCTATCTAAAATCTTACATTATGACTTTGGTCCTCCTCCTCACGTCCTAATAATTCCCGGTTCTCTCCATTTTATAGAGCTTGAAGCCCTAAGGTTATTTGCCGACATGGAGGATTATTAATGAAGCCCTGGAGTAATGATGAGGAAAGACTCTTAAGATACTTCAACTACGTGGAAAAAACAATAAGAAATATTGTCATAAAGGCCTCCGATGATCTTAGAGATAAAATTGAAAAGATAATAGATAACGCAAAGCGCTATTATGAAGATGCAAAGCACTATATGAACTTAAGAGATTATCCCACAAGCTATGTATGCATAGCATACTGCGAAGGCCTATTAGATGCTCTAAAGCTTCTAAATCTAGTGGAAGTGGTTGAAAGATGACTAAAAACAGAAAGAAAGTTATGGTTGCTGGTGTCTTTGACATAATACATCCCGGGCACATATACCTTATATCAAAAGCGTCAGAGCTTGGAGATGTAATAGTAGTTGTAGCTCGAGACTCGACAGTTGAGAGACTTAAAGGAAGAAGGCCCATAATCCCTGAAGAACAACGACTTGAGGTAATCAAAAACATAAAGAACGTTTCAGATGCCATTTTAGGTCATGAAGGAGAAGATATGCTCAAAATAGTAGAGGAAATAAAACCAGACATAATAATGCTAGGGCCCAACCAAAACTTCGATGAAAAGGATTTAAAGAGAAAACTCGAAGCAAGAGGACTCAAAGTTGAGATAGTAAGGCTTCAAGAGCTCTATAACGTTCATAAGCTATGTAGCTCATCAAAAATAATAAGAGAAATTCTATCGAGAAGCCGAGATTTTGAAAACTTATCTAAGTGAATGGTGCCGGGGGCGGGACTTTCGGGGCAGATATGCCCATTCGAACCCGCGATAACCGGATTCCACCTCTGACCTCCATACGTATGAGATTATGAGTCCGGCGCCCTAGGCCCCTAGGCGACCCCGGCACCACGCTAACTCTCATCTCTCTTCAAAGCTTTAAAAATTTACTTAATTCTCTTAAGGATCTCGACGCCATCAGGCTTTCCAACATAAACAACATCAGCCACACCACAGAATAAGCCGACCTCGACAACGCCGGGTATTCCTTTAATCTTAGATTCCATTTCCCATGGATTATCAAGGGGCTCGAAATATGCATCAATGATGAAGTTACCGTTATCTGTCACTAAAGGCCCATCTTTAAACCTACCAGCCTCTCTTAATTCGGGCCTGCCTTTTAATTCCTCAATCTTCCTCATAACAAATCTATATGCGAATGGTAGTACTTCTATTGGTATGGGCTTTGTTGAGCATAATTTATCGACTAGCTTATCGTAGCTTACAATGTATATTCTCCGCGAAGCCATAGAGGCGACAACCTTTTCTCTTGCTAATGCAGCACCTCTGCCCTTAATCATGTTAAGTTGACGATCCACCTCATCAGCTCCATCTACAATAACATCAATGCTGTCGACCAATTCTGTAGGCAAAAGCTCAAGCCCATACCTCATAGCCATTTGAATTGAGTGATGCGAAGTTGGTACAACCTTTATTTTCAAGCCCTTTTTAACTTCATTACCCAACATTGATGCAAAGCATTCCACTGTTGATCCTGTTCCCAAACCCAAAACCATTCCATCGCGCATCTCGCGCAGAGCAGCTTTTGCAGCTTGGACTTTGCTTTCCTCAATGCTCATCTCTACATCACATCCTCACGACAATGATGAATGATGAGGTGAGCAGTGAAGCCCCGGGCGGGATTTGAACCCGCGACCCCTGCCTCTTTGGATTATACCAAGGCAGTGCTCTAACCAGACTGAGCTACCGGGGCTTAGCCGCTCAAGCTTTTCAGCTACGTCTCGCTTAAAATTTTTCTCGTAATGAAAAGAGGGAGAATGAAGAGGGGGGAGGGGGAGGGCCATCGTGAATAGTGAAAAGATGATTATTTAACTTTGCACCCAACCTAAGTAAGTCTGAGGGAAAAATATATATTTTTAGTTTGTAAAGTTTATAGGGCTATAAAGGAAGTGGTATTGATGAAAATCAGAAATGTTCAGCTTGTAGGTAAATATACCTTTACCTTATCGCTGCCTAAAGAGTGGGTTCAAAGATGGAACTTAAAGAAGGGAGATAAAATAGTTATAATGGAGGACGAAGATGGCTCACTAAGGATAGCCCCTGAAATTAAAGGCAGAAACAAGCGGGTAACAACATATAGAATAAGTGCAGACAAATGCGATCAACCATGGCTTCTTGAAAGGCTCCTAATAGGCAATTACATGCTTGGAAAAGAGACCATAGAGATAGTATCTGAGAGAAGTATAAAGCCTGAACACCTAATGGAGGTAAGAAAGGCTTTAAGAAGACTTACAGGCCTCAGCATAGTTGAAGAATCTCAAAATCACGTGGTCCTCCAATGCCTCATAGAGCCCATTAAATTCCCAGTTGAGAAATTAATAAGGAGGCTTTATGCTCTCACGTCAATAATGCACTCCGATAGTGTCAACTCTCTTGTCGATAGAGATAAGGAGCTAGCTATAAGCGTATTGCAGCGAGAAGCAGAGGCAGATATGGTCTACTGGCTTACAGTTAGGCAGTTAGTAATGGCGGCTGACGATAGATCCATAGCGAGAGATATAGGAATTAAAGATATAAAGCACCAGCAGGGCCTAAGAGTCGTCGCAAAAAGCCTTGAATCAATAGCGGATCAGGCAGAAAACATAGCCAGAGCTTGCCTAAATCTAATAGACTTCAATCTAAAGCTTGACAAGCCCATTCTGGCCATGATAAAGGAGTTCAGCGATGCTGTATGCAAAATACACAACAAAGCGCTAGATGCATACTTCAAATGTGACCTCTTCTTAGCTAATGAAGCAATAAACGAAAGCAAAGAGATAGAGAAATACGAGGTTAAAATAAACGAAGCCGCCATATCATACATTAAGGATGCGAGACTCCTAATGACCGTATACAAAGTAGCTGACTCACTTAGATCTATGAGCAAGTATGCTGCTGATATAGCTGAAATAGCAATAAACAGGTTTTTAGCCGAAAGCGAACCATCACTCTAAACTCTTTAATCTCTTAATCCACATTTTCATTTTATACATTTCATAAATGCCCAATCCTATAAAGATCATGGCTATCAGCAAGCCTATCGGAAGTAACGGTAATGCTTCAGGAAAAAAGGTGAAATATAGAACCGAGAAAATCGCATAAGCTATAGTACTAACAAAACCTCGAGGTAAAATCTTGCTCCCTATTTTAGCATAATGCTTAAAGACGAAATCAACAGCATTAGCAATTAATCTTGGAACATAGTATCTATCACCTTGCTTTTCAACTATACCAAGTCTCTTCATATCAGCCAAACATTGATTTATTAAAGCCTTATTGGAAAAGCCACCAAAATACTTCATCTCATCAATAGTATAACCACTACTCCTCTTAGTCAAATACAAGTACAACCTAAGCGTCTTGCCCTTAAGCTCTTTTCTCACTCTAATTAAATCCACCTTGCTCTTCGCAGCAGCCATGATCTCTCTCCCTTAAGTCTCTACCAAACAGTTTATAGTTATAATAATTAGGTTCTGATTAAGGTTTAGCATCCAGAAGGGTGTCAGATTTGAGTCAATTACCGAGCGCCGAGGATTTCAAGAAATTGTCTCATGAATTAAAAGACTTATTGAGAGAAGAACGGAGAAAGAAAGATGTAGGGAAGTACTTATCGCTTGGAGCTCTAGCTAAGATAAAGAACGTCGGTAGATTAATAGTCATCGGAGATCTACATGGCGATTATGGTAGCTTAATGAAAATCTTATCTGAAACTGGTCTAAACAGCAAGATACCTGAAGACACAGTGGTAGTTTTTCTAGGAGACTATATAGATAGAGGATACGAATCACCTCATGTGATATATGAGGTCTTTAAGCTCAAGTTAAGAGAACCAAGCTCCATCGTGTTATTAAGAGGTAACCATGAAGGTCCTCCTGAGCTGCCAGTATACCCACATGATTTTCCTTTGCATCTAAATCGTATATATCGAGAGCAATGGAGGGAAGTGTATGACGCCATAGCTAGTTGCTTTAACTACCTTTATGCATGCGCCATTTTAGAGGGCACATTATTTATGGTCCATGGGGGGATTCCAACAGAGACTAAGAAGCTCGAAGATCTCATCAATGCTAATAATGAAATAGCACTATTAGAAGAACTCCTGTGGAATGATCCTATGAATGAAATAGGTAAAGCTCCATCACCTAGAGGAGCCGGCTATCTATTTGGACCCGACATAACGGAGTCTTTTCTAAAAGCGATAGAGGTTAAAGTTGTCATAAGGAGTCATGAACCTTGCAATGAAGGCTATGAAGTTCTGCACAACGGCAGGCTAATCACAATATTCTCAAGAAAAGGCCCTCCCTACTTTAATAGCTATGGAGCTTACTTAGACATACATGAGCCAGCGAAAAGTGAAGATGCACATCAAATAGTTAGCAAATATGCCAAGAGATTTTGAAACGCCTAATTATTTCATAACACTTCAAACCCCTAGAATCATGCTAATGCATTAAGCAAATCGCAAGCTTAATAGCTCGATAGAATAACGGCTTTTGTGGAGTGATAATTCATGTCTTACACAACGATCCTGCTAGAAAAGATGGAGGGCATAGCTAAAATAACATTGAATAAGCCTGAGGCATTTAACGCCATAAACTCCCAAATGGTCGACGATCTTGCTAAAGCTGTGGAAGACGTAAAGAAAGATCCAAACGTTAAGGTCTTGATAATAACAGGGGCTGGAAAGGCCTTTTCAGCTGGTGGCGATGTTAAAGCCATGCCGGAAATGCTGAATTGGTCGCAAGTTGACCTACTTGAGCATTTAAAGAGGATTCACGAAGTGATATACACTCTCTCAGACATGGATAAAATAACGATAGCCGCAATTAATGGCGTAGCAGCAGGTGCTGGCTTAAGCCTAGCATTAGCTTGTGATATGCGCATAGCATCGGAAAACGCTAGGCTAACTACAGGTTTCATAAGAGTTGGCTTACATACAGATTGTGG
>QMSF01000029.1 GCA_003649565.1 Thermoprotei archaeon
CCCGTGACGATTCCCATGAGGCCTCTCTTAAGGGCTATTTCTTCGGATATTCGGAGCATCATTCTCTTACATAGAACGCATGTGAGCTTTCGAGGACATTTCTCAATTATCTCCTTGAGGACTTCGCCGAAGGGAGCCATGAGTAGCTTGACCTTAAAGGCTGGTGACCATTGTGCCAGAGTTTTTGCGATATCTATCACCTTCTTGAGCGTTTCTTCGCCAGAGAAAGGCTGTAAATTGAAGTGCAAAAGTGTAATAGTGCAGCCTCTCCTCATGGCAAGCCATGAAGCTACCGGCGAGTCTATGCCGCCGCTTACTAGGCATATCACGCCTCCTTGAGAGCCTTGGGGAAGGCCCCCCACGCCCTTTATGACTTCGGTGTATATGAAGGCATCTTGATCCCTTATCTCAATGCTTATTGTGTAATCGGGTTCTTCGAGGTTTACTCGCCAATCCTTGTCCTTCATGACGTCTAGTACCTTAGCGCCTACATATCTACATACATCCATACTCGTGAAGGGATGTTGACCAACTCTCCTACATTGAATTGCGAATTTTACTCCTTGCCCTCCTTTCTTTTCAGCTAGTTTGATGGCTATTTCAGCAATAACATTCAAGTCGGCTTTACACGATATTGCAGGTGATGTAGATGATATGCCGAAAACCCTGGAAAGTGATTTCGCCACCTTCTCCGGCATGCTTGTCTTAATGTATATTCTTCCGAATCTCCTATCTATATGGTCGATACTCAAACCTTCTGCGCTGAGCTTAGCAGTTATATTCCTTATGAGCAATCTATCATATCTTGCTCGTGTGATTGAACTTTTGACTCCTATTTCAGCTCCATGTCTAATTATGACGGTGTCAAAGGTCAAGCTCATTATCTAACTTCAACTCCATATTTCCTGGCTATCTCGTGAAAGCTTCTAATGAAATGCTCTATTTGGCTCCACGATAAACCGTAAACATTAAATTTAAAGTGCTTTGTCAGACCAGGTTGAATTCCGACTATGCCTCTAGCCTTTAATTCATCGTATAGGAAGAAGCCCTTACGCTTATGTCTTTTTGAAACTTCATAGAAGCTTGTTGACTCCATGTGTATTAGCGTGTGCATTTTTGGTTTTACACCCAGCTGCTTGAAGCCATCTATTCTCTCAAGCTCCTTAACTACGTAGCGAGCTTTCTCGACCTCTTCATCCCATCGATTAACCCTTTCGACTACGTGGGGGAACGAGGCCATTAATGTGATTAGTGGTGCTCCCATTACTGTACAGCCTAGAAGAGCCAGCTCTTTTATTGCAAATCTCCTTTTTGTTATGTCTCCTTCAATGCTTGATGTTTTTAAGATTTTTTTGGCCATTTCGTCGGTCATAGCGAGTATCCCTGTTGGAGCGCATGCAGCCCAGCTTTTATGGCCACTGCTCACTATTACGTCAACTCCAAGTTTTTTACCATTAACAGGGCTTACACCAGCAGTATATGCTGCGTTAAGCACTACAGGTACATCGTATTCGTGACATATCTTAGCAATCTTAGCAGCATCAACTAGATTTCCGTACTGATAATCAACGTGTGTTATGAGTGCTAATGCAGGTGGCTTGCCTGTTTCCTTTAGGACTTCTTCTATCTTTGCGGCATAGGCATCAGCATCAATCTTGAATTCTGGGTAACCCGAATTCGGTACTTCCTTTATCCGTAGCCCTGATGCTTCAGCAGCAAGATAGCTTGTATAATGCGCTAAGCTGTCTAGGATTACGTAGTCTCCTGGCTTTCCAAGCATCATGAAGGTTATGAACTTGGCTTCTCTACATCTCGTTACAACTCGTGCTTCATCCATGCCGAGGAATTCTGCAAGGTCTTGGTAGAAGTCGCTTATAGGGGGATTTGTGATTTTGTCTAGTCTTGGTGTTCGCGGGGGACAGAAATCGCATATTGAATAACCATCACCCCATTCAAGTAGCGCCATTCGAGCCTCTTTACTTAATACGCCTCCACGTTGTATCGGATTGACATTTATGTACTTGGACTCAGAGAACTCTCTCTTAATGTTGAGGTATCTCCTCAATCTATCTTTGGTTAGTGTCATGTGACCCCCTGCTTTTGGGTTTAATAGCTGATATCACATCAATTTTCGTTATTATACCTAAAAGCTTGCCTCCTCTCATAACTAAAACCGCTGGCTTCTCTCCGCTTAGCAATGCCAGCACATCGCTAATTGATGTTGAGGGCGAGACTATCGGTAATGCTTCGTCCATAATCTCATGTACGGGCCTATTGAAGAGAGATGCTGGATTCTTCGTTCTCAGGAAATGTCTTAGCAACGTGGACTCATAGATTGTACCTACAATACTTCCCCCTTTTAAGACAGGTACTTGCGATATGCCGTACTTCTCCATGAGTTCAACTACATTCCTTACGGGTTCATCCGCTTCAACCCATATGACTGGGCTATGCATTACCTGTTCAGCTTTTAACCCTCCAATTGATGGTGTTAAGGCTTTCAGTATCTTCCTGAGAGTTGAAAGCCTTGGATCTACAGTTCCAGATTCTATCCTGGCTATAAGTGATTGACTTACACCAGCTCTTTCAGCTAGCTCTTTCTGTGTTAATCCGGCCATGAGTCTCATTCTTCTAAGTTCTTCGGGTGTTGGCAGGCTCATGGTTTAAACCTGGGCTTAAAGGCTTTATGACTCTAAGGCTTTCTAGCTTAGTTTATCTAAAGAGCATTATGATATTTCTTACTGAGGGGAAATGGCGGGATACGATGTTTATAGGGTGAGAAGCGATTTCCCACTGCTTTCAAAGGGTATAATCTACTTTGATAACGCCGCGACATCGCTAACCCCTAAGCAAGTAGTTGAAGCTATGACCAGCTATCTTCTAGAATGCAGAGCCAATATAGGTCGAGGAGCATATCCTCTTGCTCAACAGGCTACAAACATGTATGAAGAGGTTAGAAAGAAAGTTGCTAAATTCATAGGTGCTAAGAGCAATGAAATTGCCTTTGTCAAAAATACCACTGAGGCCATAAACATAATTTCCATGGGAATTAAGTGGCGTAAAGAAGACAATGTTGTGATAACCGCTCTAGAACACCACTCAAACATGCTGCCCTGGATTAAGGCAAGTAGGCTCTATGGCTTTGAACTGAGGGTTGTTAGACCTAAGAAGAATGGTCTATTAGCACCTGAAGATTTTGATCGCGTAATTGATGAGAACACGAAAGTTGTTTCTGTTGCTCATGTCTCAAATGTCTTGGGGACTATAGCTCCAATACAAGATGTAGCTAAAATAGCTAAATCCCATGGAGCCATGCTACTAGTTGATGCTGCTCAATCAGCTCCTCATATGTCTATAGACGTGAAGAAGATGGACTGTGATTTCTTAGCGTTTTCAGCTCATAAAATGTGCGGTCCACCGGGGGTCGGCGTTCTCTATGTTAAGGAGAACGCTGAAGTGGAAGCCCTTGCTGTAGGTGGTGGAGTAGTAGCTGACGCATCAATAAATGACTTTAAGCTTGTCGATAGACCTCATGTATTTGAAGCTGGTACACCACCCATAAGCGACGTCATAGGATTAGGAGCTGCTATTGATTACTTGTCTAGATTAGGGCTCGAAAACATAATGAAGCATGAGGTGGAGTTAGCTCAAAAACTCAGGAACATGATATCCACGATTCCTCATATCAGAGTCTTAGGCCCTGACAAACCCCAGACTGGCATCATATCCTTTGCTGTCGATAGTGTTAAAGCAGAGGACATAGCGTTAGCGCTAGGTAATTTAGGCGTTTGCGTTAGGGCTGGCTTTCACTGCGCTATACCGCTTGTCCGAGATGTACTCGGTGAAAAATTAGGTGTTGTGAGAGCCTCGCTTTACCTCTACAATACCGCAGAAGAAGTCGAAAAATTCGCAGGCATTCTCGAAGAAGTCATCAAACTCATTAAGGGGGTCTGATCTTGGAGAGATACGATAGGCAAATTAGGATCTTCAGCTTTGGTGTTCAAAGACAGGAAAGAATAAGGAAAAGCAAAGTTGCAGTCTTTGGGATAGGCGGATTAGGCTCGATATCATCAATGTATTTGACAGCAGCAGGAGTGGGCAAGCTCATCATCGTTGATAGGGACTACGTCTCTTTAACCGATTTAAATAGACAATTGCTTTACACTACACGGGATATTGGGAAATTAAAGATTGAGGTTGCAGCCAAAAAGCTTAAAGACTTAAATCCAGAGGTTGACGTCCAAGCAGCACCGACCGACATAACATCAAGCGATGTTAGCGACATTATTAAGGAGATAGACTTAGTGGTAGACGGCCTAGATAATTTCAGGTCTAGGTACATAGTTTCAGATGAGGCTTATCGACATGGCAAACCATTCATTTATGGGGCAGTATATGAGTTTGAAGGGAGGCTTACAACGATTATTCCGAGAGATACTCCATGTCTAAGATGTGTGCTTGGTAATCCCTCAGATTACCCCATGACCATACCCGTTATGGGTGCCACCGCTGGTGTTATAGGGTCTCTTCAAGCCCTTGAAGCTATAAAAGTGATTACTGGTTATGGCGAGCCTCTCAAGGGCAAGCTTTTGATATTTAGTGGTGATACGATGAAGTTCCACGTGGTAAATGTGGATCTAAATAAAAGGTGTAAGTTATGTAGCGGTGACGATCATGGATGTAAACATCGAGAAAATCGATAAGGTAACAAATTTCCTTAAAAATCTCGGTAAAGCAGCAGTCATGTTATCTGGAGGCGTTGATAGCTCAGTCTTAACATACCTGGCTGTTAAAGCCTCAGGACCCGAAAATGTCATTGCCATAACTGTTAACTCGCCTTTAACTTTTAAAATAGACGTGGATTTTGCATGTAAAGTAACAAAGCTTCTCAACGTAAGACACTTGATAGTTCAAGTCGATGAACTCTCAAATATCAATATTGCATTGAACACCCCACTTCGATGTTATTACTGTAAGAAAATGAGGATTAAGGTCATTAGGGAGGCTCTTAAAGCTCATGGCTATGATCATTTCAAGATAATTGATGGTACCAACATCGATGAAGCCCATGGTAGACCTGGGCTCAAAGCTCTTAAGGAGGAAGGTGTTTACTCTCCATACCTCATGTTTGATGTTACGAAAAATGAGATTAGAGAGTTAGCATGTAGATTCAGTTTACCAACAGCCCACAAACCGCCTAATAGCTGTAAGGCTACTCGCATAGAGTTGTTTACCCCCTTGAGGAGAGAGATTCTTGATCTTATAGAGGAATTGGAGATTGAAGTTGGGAAGCTTCTTGGTAATGCGACGCTAAGGGCTAGGATGAGCAATGGCTATATTAGAATAGAAGTTCCTGAAGATGTAATGCATAGGGTCTTTAATTTACGTCATGAAATAATGAGGATCATTGAAGACAAGGGCTTTAAGGGTGTGACTCTTAGTCTTAAGCCTTACGCGAGAAGGTAACTATAAACTCTTAACGTATTCTACTATGGATTCCAGTATTAGCCTGCCATCACCATAAGGCTGTGGCTCGCTGCTACAAGTCCAATCTGGCATTTGCCATCCAAAGTAGGCCCGCTCGGGATGAGGCATCATCCCCATGACGTTGCCCTTTAAATTACATATCCCCGCGATGTCCAGCATGGAGCCATTAGGATTATATGGATATTCACCATTAGCTGGTGAGCCATCTGGCCTACAGTATGTGAAAATCACGAGATTATGTTTCATGATCTCATCTAGGACTTCTTTAGATGCTATAAATCTGCCTTCGCCATGACCTATCGGTATGCGTAGAACAGTTCTTTCTTTCAGCTTTGAGAGGAGTTTACATGAAGAGGCTTGATGCTTGAGGTATACCCATCTGCATTCATATTTAGCTGACGTGTTTGTTGCTAGCGCAACTTTCGGGTACTCGCTTAATCCATTTAAGCCAGGTAGTATGCCTGATTCTACAAGCACTTGGAAACCATTGCATATTCCTACTATTGCCTTGCCTTCATCTATAAAGGTCTCTAAATCCCTTCTTATTTTGGAAGCGAGCTTCTTACCCCATATTGCCCCTGCTCTGACGTAGTCGCCATAAGAAAAGCCTCCCGGGATCACTAGGAGGTGGTAATCCTCAAGCTTCTTCCGTCCCTTAAGCAGCTGATTCATATGGATAATTTCTGTGTTTAGACCTAAGTCTTCGAGCGCTGTTTTCGTCTCGATATCGCAGTTTGTCCCACAAACCCTTAATACGCATGCTTTTACGTCGGCCATGATATCACCTTAATGTTAAGGCCTCTCTCCATGTTTTCCATAACATATTGACGTCGACGTCTATTAGCACTTTACCATCAGGGCCCCATACCACTAGGCTTGGATTTTTAGTTACTTGACCTATTCTGGCATGAGGGACTCCTCTCATTATTTCTTGAAATTCCCTTTCTCTATCAGCTTTCACTTCAACTATGAATCTGCTATTGGACTCTGAGAAGAGGATCAAGTCGCTCCTCATGGCTTCGCTTAATGGTACTTTAGAGAGGTCAATTTCAACTCCATAACCTGAGGCTAAGCACATTTCCGCTATGGCTATTGCCATGCCGCCTTCTGAGGGGTCGTGGCATGCTCTTATTAAGCCTAAGTCCATTGCCTCGATGACCTTGTCGAATATCGTCTTAGCTTGACTGTAAACCCTCGGTACAATACCTCCTCTAATTCCTAATAGCTTATAGTACTCTGAGCCGCCAAGCTCTCTCCTAGTCAAACCAACGATGTATAGCGGATTGCCGGGATTCTTGAGATCCATTGTCACGGCCTTTCTTATGTCCGGTATTATGCCGACTGCTGTTATTAGCAGTGTTGGCGTTACGGGCCCCAGTGGAGATTCGTTATAGAGACTGTCTTTACCTGATATGAAGGGTGCTTGAAGCATTTTAGCCGTGTGATAACACGCTTCAACTGCCTTGAGCAGAGCCCCCATCCTATCTGGCTTTTCAGGGTTGCCCCATGTGAAGTTATCAAGTAAAGACCATCTTCTTCCTCCTACGCATACATTGTTTCTTATGGCTTCATCTATGCTTGAAGCCGCCATCCAATATGGGCTTATCTTTCCATAGCTAGGTTTTATGCCGCATGATATCACTATGCCAGCCCAAGATGATGGCAGAGGCTTCATGACGGCAGCGTCATTAGGGCCAGCTCTCCATCCTTGAAGAGGCTTTATGACTGTCATCCCCTTAACTTCGTGATCGTAGGTTCTGATAACAACCTCCTTGCTTGCAATATTAGGCGATTTTAGAAGCTCTAGTAAAATGGCGTTCAGGTCTTTAGGCATTTCAAAATCGATTTCCACCTCGTTGTCTTCCTTTACCTCAGCTATTCTCGTGGCTTTTGGCGGGTTAAAAAGAAAGCTTAATGCTAAGTCTGCTACGACATGGCCTTTATATAGCACTTTGAGCCTACGGTCATCCGTAAACCTGCCTATTTCAACTGCCTCTACGTCCTCTTCTTCAAATATCTCGATTATCCTCTTGACGTTTTCAGGAGGTGAAGCTATGAACATTCTCTCTTGGGACTCAGAGACCCATATCTCCCATGGCTTCATGTCTGGATCTTTTAGTTTAACTTTTGAGAGTTCAACGATAGCTCCACAGCCATACTTATCTGCCATTTCCCCTGTAGCGCATGATAATCCTCCGCCGCCTAGATCCGTTATGCCTGAGCCCAAGCCTTCATCTCGTATTCTGATTATCGCTCTCCTCAACTTTTCTTCTTCGATTGGATTTGGTATTTGAACTGCTGATCTCGATGTTTCCTCCGACTCCTCAGTTAGCTCTGCTGATGCAAACGTCACTCCGTGAATTCCATCTCGACCTGTTCTGCCTCCCGCTATGATTATGGAGTCTCCAGGCTTAATCCTTCTAAAGTACTTATCCTTGGGCAGAATTCCTATGCAACCACAGTATACCACGACGTTTCCTACGTAGCCCTCATCGAAGTATATCGCTCCATTAACCGTCGGTATCCCCATGTTGTTGCCATAGTGTCCTATTCCAGCCACAACACCCTTGAACAGGTATCTAG
>QMSF01000030.1 GCA_003649565.1 Thermoprotei archaeon
CATTCTAACGACGCTAAGCGATGATACGTTATTGTGTTTTAGTATCCCCATAATCTTGTCTCTATAGAGGTTTTTATCGCCAAAGATCGGACATCCCGACAATACGACTTTGCCTTTAAAATTCTCTTGGAAATTACCGTAGACGAAGGGTGCACAATCAGCTGCTATTACTAGATCGCAGTTATTCAAAGCTGATGCTCGTGGATTTATCAATTCTAGCTTTACAGGCCAATTTGCGATTCCGCCTTCCTTGACACTAATCGTCTCATGATTATGATCGTTATGCTGAGCATGTAACTCAAAAGGCTCTGCTTCTCGCTCTTCAATGGTTATGGCTCCTTTAGGGCATTCCTTAATGCAAGCTCCAAGCCCATCACATAGAGACTCTTTTACCAGCCTAGCCTTTCCATTAATTATTTTGAGGGCTCCTTCAGGACAAGCTGGGATGCAAGCTCCACATCCATCACATTTCTCCTCATCAATCTTAACTATCTTCCTCAAGATCTTTCTACTCATCCACGACGCCATCATATATTGATCGTTGATAATTAATAAATGCTTCCATTATAAACAATAAGCTTATAAAAGGGGCATGTTTTTAATTGATAAAGGGGTGTTTTGGATGAACACTTTTCCAATGAGAGTTCCAGCTAAGCTCGATTCAAAGGATCTCAAGATAATATCGTTGTATTCTGAAGATCCAGAGATATCACAGGAGGAAATCGCAGAGAAGCTTCATATTTCTCAGCCTGCTGTTGCAGCTAGAGTTAAGAAGCTTAAGCGTATGGGGGCTCTTGAGCATAAAGTTGGCATTGATCCATTGAAGATTGGACTTCATGTAGCTAAGGTTGATGTTTCGACTATTAATGTTAATAAGGTTCTAAATAGGTTTAAGAATTGTCCTTACTTTCTTAATGGCTTTGTCACTACAGGCAAGAATAACTTATGTTTGCTGTTTATGGCTGAAGACTTGTCGACATTAGAGGCCATTGTTGATAATCACTTGAGGATTGATGAGGATGTTCGTGATGTAGAATTTAACATTGTGGTTTCAGCAGTTAAGGGTATCATAGCGCCGATTAAGATCTACGATAAACCTGAAGAAAGACCTCCATGTGGAAGCGCTATCATGTGCAGTGACTGCCCTAGCTTTAAAGATGGCTCTTGTGCTGGTTGCCCAGCTTTAGGGCATCATAGGATAGCTGGTGAAGAATAAGCTGCTTTATAAATAAAAAAGAGTATTCATCCCCTAACTTATTATTCATAACAAAAACTCTTTTAAGTTAAAAATGCATTGTTTATTCTGCAGGGTGGTATATTTGAGGCATGAGCGTTTAGACATGTTTTGTTATCAATGTGCTCAAACAGCAAGAGGCACTGGCTGTACAATAAGAGGTGTTTGTGGGAAGAGTGCTACTGCTGCTCGACTTCAAGATTTCCTGATTTTTGGTGTTAAGGGTATTTCAGCATATGCTTATCATGCTAGAGAACTTGGCTATAGCGATCCAGAGGTCAATGCGTTTTTAGAGGAGGCAATGTTCACAACGTTAACCAACGTCAATTTTGATGAAAAAGAGCTTTTCGAGTACTGCTTGAAGTTGGGCGAGATCAACATTAGGGTTATGAGACTGTTAAAGAAGGCTCACATAGAGACTTATGGTGAGCCTGAACCCACTTTTGTCAGAACTAGCACTGTTAAGGGTCATGGCATTATAGTGACAGGTCATAGCCTAAAGGCTTTAGAAGAACTGTTAAAGCAGACTGAGGGTACAGGAATCAAGGTATATACGCATTCAGAGATGCTTCCAGCTCATGGATATCCTAAGCTGAAAAAGTATGAGCATTTAGTTGGGAATTTAGGTAAGGCATGGCATGATCAAAGGCAGCTTTTCGCTAAATATCCTATGGCTATATTGGCGACAACTAACTGTGCATTGATACCAACCGATGCATATAGAGATAGGATCTTCACAACAGGGCCCGTCAGATTGCCTGGTGTTAAGCACATTAAGGGATTTGACTATTCTGAGGTCATTAAGAAGGCAGAGGAGCTACCTGAAGTACAAGAGGAGGAGAATAAGGTAACGCTTTTAACTGGAGTTTCTAGATCAGCAATCTTGCAGAATGCTAAGAGGATTAAGGAGCTCGTAGATGAAGGCAAATTAAAGCATATATTTCTGATAGGTGGCTGTGATTCTCCATTAAAGGAGAATGAATATTTCAGAGAGTTGGCAATGAAACTGCCAAAGGACACCTTGATCTTGACGTTGGCATGCGGTAAATACAGGATTAACGACTTGAATTTGGGCGATATTGAAGGTATACCGAGGTTATTAGACTTAGGTCAGTGCAATGATGCTATAGTCGCCATAGACTTGCTTCCAGACTTGGCTAAGCTGTTAGGAGTTGAAGTTAATGAGCTCCCATTGACTATAGTGCTAAGCTGGTTTGAACAAAAAGCTATAAGCATTTTACTGAGCCTACTATACCTCGGAGTCAAAGGAATATACTTAGGACCAAGGCTTCCAGCATGGATTAACGATGATATCCTCAAGATTCTCAGAGAACGTTATGACCTAAAGCTGATATCAAATCCGGATGCTGACTTGAAGGCTATGCTAAGGAGTTGATAGCAACACATCGCCTCATTCTTCATTTTTGTTTTAGAGCTTTAATTATTGGATCTGATGGCTTGTACTTTACGACCTCTCTCACTATGAGGGTCTCAGTTTCTATTACGCCATCTATTCTATGTATTGAATCGATGACCTTTGACAGCTCGTCTCTATCTCTGACTAGGACTTCTAGCAGCATGTCATGATGACCATAGACGTAATGCGCCTGTGCTATTTGTCTAAGCTTTTTAACCTTAGATTCAACTCTTCTCCTAGCTTCATCACTTGGCAGCACTCTGACCATAATGTAGGCTTTAAGGTTTAAGCCTAGCTTGCTGAGATCAGGCAATGCTGTATACCTTAGCGAAAATTCCTTCTCCAATTTCTTAAGCCTCTTAGATAATGTTTGTCTACTAACACCCAGTTCCTGCGCTAACTTGTAGATCGGCTTACGGGAATTCTCCATTAACTTCACTAGGAGCTCTCTGTCTAGCGTGTTAACCCATCTCCTTTAACAAAATGTTAAAATGAGAAGACTTTTAAGTGTTTCATTTTGTTAAAAGGGAGGGCGTGATTAATGGAGAGGAGGGGCTTTAGGGTTTGGCCAGCATTATCGGCGTAGACATCGAGGGTATCTTGAGAGATGTATTAGAGAATGTGAAGATGCTTGAGGAGCAACCTAATGTCTCTAAGCTGAGCTCTGAAGAGCTGCGCGCTATAGCTGAACAACACGCGATAAAGACTAAGTATGGGAATCTCGTCTTCATGACCAGTGTTAGGAATAGAAGCGCTGGTTTGACAGTATACATAGGAAGCCCAAGAGTCATGGATTATCAACAGCTAAGCGAAAAGCAAATAGACATTCTTGAGAAGGTTCCTGAGACTCTCGATAGAGTTCATAAATATGTTAAGAAAGCCCCTCTTGTGCGTGTTGATAAGGTCATGGGTAGTAATGAGGAGTTTACGCCTATATGTACGATGTATGTTTCAACTCAGAGAAAAGACTGTATTAGGCTTGCTTACATGTTAGATGTCTTGCTCTTTAATAAGGATGAAGTGGTTTTAGGTAAGGAGCATCCCCACTTATACTTGCTTTACATACCTGAGTGGCAGGAGAAGGATAGGCAAATTTTGGTGTTCCCTGAAATAGGCGTGACTTATGTCTTAGGCTCAGACTACTTTGGTGAGGCGAAGAAGGGCTTTCTGAGAATGGCTATGTGGTGTGCGAAGCAGAGAGGCATGCTTGGTGTTCATGCTGGAGCTAAAATAGTCAAGGCTAGAGGGCCTGATGGTAGGCTGCGCAGATACTCCATGCTCCTCTTCGGCTTATCAGCTACTGGAAAAACCACACATACATGCCATAATCATGGTTTAGACCCTAACTTGGGTGAGGGCATAGAGATAGTTCAAGATGATGTGCTCTTCTTGAAGAAAGATGGATCGGCCCTTGGAACTGAAAATGGCTTCTTCCTGAAGACTGATATAGACCCGGTAAATCAGCCATTGATTTGGAAGGCTGCTACTAAGGAGAGAGCAGTATTCGAGAATGTACTCGTCGATTTTGAGGGTAATGTCCACTTCCTTGATGATACGCTTACAGGTAATGGTAGAGGCGTCTTCCCCAGATCAGACTTAGATCCCTCCTGCCTAAGCCCATCAATAAACCTACCTCCTCTAAGTGAGCTTGACGGCATGATAATAATATTCATTACTAGGAGGAACACGGTTGTACCAATAATATCGAAATTAACAATAGAGCAAGCTGCTGCAGCATTTATGCTTGGTGAGTCTATTGAGACATCTGCTAGCGATCCTACGAGGATAGGAGAGTCTGTTAGGGTTGTAGGTACAAATCCATTTATCGTAGGCGATCCAGCTGAAGAGGGTTTATGGTTCTACGACTTCTTAAAGCAGAATAAGGATAAAGTGCAATGCTACCTGCTTAATACAGGCGGTGTAGGCGAGATCTTAACTAAGAAGGGTCGAAAGGTCATTGTCGAGCAGAGACCACTTCGAGTCCAAATATGGGAAACGGCATCGATAATTCGAGGAATATTGAGGAGAACTATAGAGTGGACTTATGAGCCCTACTTTGGCGTCATGGTTCCAAGCCATGTAGAAGGCGTGGATATCGCAAAGTTCAATCCAGAGAACTTCTACACAAGAGAGCAGATGGAGGAATATATCAAGCAACTCAAGGCTGAAAGGGCCTACTACATGATTCATAATTACTGGAGCTTCCTAGAGAAGATAGAGTTGACTGAGGAGCTTGTAAGATTCATAGGCTTAGATGTTGTAAGTTACGAGTTCCCTCCACCACAACGCAGAGAAGAGAATATAGAGCAGACAGAGGTTCTTGATGTCACGCAGAAAAGCTGAATGAAAAAGAAGATGTTAAGCTATGACGTGGGGTATAATGACTGATATTATCAGGGCTATAGCTGCCATTGGCAGAACGTACTTCCAGAATATCACGAGGGCTTGATCTATTCTTAATCTTGCTGTCATAGCTCTAATCCATGTTACTACCGTGACTACCACTATGTACTCTATTGCTGCTATTATGAGCGCGATATACCAGGGCAACCACATGAAGGGTATGAAGCCTCCAAAGAACAACATAGTTATCAATAGCGAGCCTACGACAATTTCTATGTCGTGAAGACCTAGAATTAACGCTAGCTTAAAGCCAGAATACTCAGTGAAAGGCCCTGCCACTATTTCTGTCTCTGCTTCAGGTATATCGAATGGCTTTGCGAAGAGCTTGCATTGAAGCGATAGGAGAGCTGCTATTAACGCTAGTATCATCGGCACTACAGTGTAGGGATTTAACCATAACTTCCAGGCGGTAAAACAAGAAACGTAGAGTGAATACTTTGATCCATAAATTGCGCTTGATAGAACCACTGGCGTTAAGACTGAGGCTACAAATGCAACTTCATATGCAAGTGTCATGCTGAATACTCTCGATGTACCGACGGTGCTAAATGGGTTTGGAGTTAATATTCCTATAAGGGCTATTGCTATGGTGGGCCAGACTAGCAGGTACATGGCTAGCATTATGTCATAGCTTGCTGCTATCGGGTGTAGTGGCGCTATTGGCAGCATCAACGTCAAGGCGACGAGTGAGCCTATAGCTGTTGATAAGAGCACCACGGCCAATCGCGGGTTGGAGCCTTCTGTTGAAATATCTTCCTTGAAGAAGAGCTTGAGGTAATCGGCTATTGGCTGTAGAATTCCAAATGGACCTGTATGTAGAGGCCCTATTCTACTTTGCATGTGAGCATACACTTTTCGATAGTACCATTGAGTTAACCATACGGCTATGCTCAGGAATATGAGGCCTGGAAATACTATGACTTCGAATATGAGCTCATAAGGTATCATGGCTCTACACCACTACCAAGACTATGACGATCACCACCATGAATATGAACATCCATACAAGCCAGTCGCTTAAAATGCCAGTATGTAGCTTATCTCTAAGCGTCGTGTAGAGTGATTGAAAGACTCTTCTCCATACTATTGCGTACATGCTCATGTCAGGTAGACTGGTTTTAGATGGCGGTATTGATTCACCACAAGCAAATGGCTTGCGTTTCTCAAGCGATTCTCTTGAAAGGGATTTCGTCACTTTTATTGAGAAACCATATATTGCTAATAAGATTAGCAATACTACTGCTATCACGAAAGCTGCTTCTAGTACCATCATTAGAAGAGGCATCATGCTAGCCACCTCCCATGGTCATTTGTATTATGCTTTGAGCTGCAGAAACGTAATCTTGAGTGTTAAAGAGTGATGAAACAGCAGGAGCTATTAATCTATCAACGAATATAGGCGCTATCAAGCCTAACAGTATGCATAAGGCGGCTAAGACCAGTAGTGGTGAAACCATGGATCTAGGGGCTTCTTTAATTGATGATACGTCTCTCACTGGTTGTCTAGCATATATGTGGTAGAAGGCCTTTAGGTATCCCATTAATGCAAAGACGCTCGTTATTACTATTACCACGACTAGTGGGGCTAGCCATCCAGACTCTAGGTAGGCCTTGAAGAGGAGAAGCTTACTCATAAAGCCATTAAGTGGCGGTGCCCCTGCGAGCGCTAAAGCGCCTATGAGGAAGGCTGCACTGGTCAATGGCATTTTCCTGCCTATTCCGGCTAGCTCATCGAAGTTTCTTGTGCCTATAGCATGTATGAAAGCTCCAGCTGCCATGAAGAGAAGGGCTTTGCCTACTGCGTGATTGACTAAGTGGAAAAGGGCAGCTGTCAGTCCATCGGGGTTGGCTAATCCCATACCCATCGCTATATATCCTATGTTAAGGACCGTTCCATAGGCTATTAGCCTCTTCAAGTCTCGCTGTGTAAGCATTAGTGTTGCTCCAATTATGGCTGAAAATACTCCAAGGATTATCAGGGCGTAATTGAGGGATTGCACTATTGGGATTACTGGTGGAGCTCCTCTGAATATTGTGAAGATGTATCTCATTAAGGCGAATATGGCGACTTTAACCATGATGCCTGATAGCAGTGCTGATATTGGTGATGGAGCTGCTGGATGCGCATCAGGAAGCCAAAAGTGGTTGGGAGCTATAGCCGCCTTTAAGCTAAAGGCCCAGAACGTTAAGGCTAAGAAGAGGGCTGAACCTAAGAAAACGTCACCAATAGGTGAGCCTGTTACTGGTAAAGTTGAGCCTCTAAGCTTTAATGCTAGATCAGCCATGTTTAATGTGCCGAAAGTCCCATAAGCGAAGGCCACCGCTATGAAGTAGGCCGTTGTGGCAACTGAGCCAACAATGGCATATTTGATGGCTGCCTCAATAGCCTCATGAGTTTCACGGCGAAACGCCACTAAACCATAAGCTGCTACTGACATGACTTCCAGCATGACGAAGAGATTGAAGATATCGCCTGTATAGACACAGCCAAGCATGCCTGCTTCAAAGCCTAGCATCAATGTATAATACCATTGAACCCTCTCCTCATGCTCCATATATCGAATACTAAAGATCGCAGCTACCAAGACGAGGCCATTGATTAAGGAGCCCATTAAGGCTCCAGCGCGATCAACCTCGTATACTATGCCTATTGGTGGAGGCCATGAGCCGAAAGCGTAGATCAAAGGCTTGCTAGAGATGACATACATGTGGTATGTCACTATCAGTGATAATATGAAGTTAATTGAAAGTATTGTTAAGGCAAAGCCTTCCCATACTTCTCTTCTCTTTATGGCTAAGCTTATAAGCGGCAAGATGAAAGCAGCCGCTATGGCTAGAAATGGTTGTATAGCTGCAAATTGAATTGCATAGTTAACTTCCATTAGTCAAACATCCTCCTCACGTATTTTTCAAAAGTTTTAGATATCATCTCATAGCATCCTTCTTCCTCTGTAGTTTTGACGTCAATCCAATGAACGTAATACCTCTTCTTTTCTCCCTCGTC
>QMSF01000031.1 GCA_003649565.1 Thermoprotei archaeon
AGCCTAATGGGCAAAGGAGCCATACCAGAAGATCATCCACTATCGTTGGGTATGATAGGAATGCACGGCAAGGCATACGCTAATTATGCTGTCGTTGAATGCGATGTGCTATTAGCAATCGGAACAAGATTCTCAGATAGAACTACAGGTAAATTCGATGAATTCGCTAAAGGAGCGTATAAAATACATGTAGATATAGACTCAGCTGAGATAAACAAGAATGTGAACATCGACCTGCCAATAATAGGAGATGCAAAAGAGGTCTTAAGGTTGCTAATAAAGGAGCTCAAGAAGCTACAGAGAATTAAACCTCGTGATACATGGCTCAACAGGATAAGAGAGCTAAGAGCTGCCTTTGAGCGTGGAACTGAGGAATCCACTGGATGTCAGCTTAGGCCTTCACTTGTAATTAAGCTACTCAATAAAATGCTCGAGCCCGGCAAATCAATAGTCACCACGGGTGTAGGCCAAAATCAAATGTGGTGTGCTCTTCACTACATAGCTAGATCGCCTAGGTCTTTCATAACGTCAGGTGGTCTAGGAACAATGGGATTCGGTTTTCCAGCAGCACTAGGAGCCAAGGTGGCTTGCCCAGAGAAGGTTGTGGTCGACATAGATGGTGATGGAAGCTTCCTAATGACAGAGCAAGACCTAGCGACATCAGTTACAGAAGGCATACCCATAATCGTCATAATCTTAAATAACAGTGCCCTAGGCATGGTGAGGCAATGGCAGCACCTCCTGTATAGAAGAAGGTTTATGGCAACGAACCTGGGGAGTATACCAGACTTCGTAAAGCTAGCCCAAGCATTTGGAGCTGAAGGAATAAGGCCTGGCTCATGCGAAGAGCTTGAAGAAGCATTAAAACAAGCCATGAAGAATGAGGTGACAACAGTAATAGACGTGCCAATATCACAAGAAGAAAGGGTCTTCCCAATGGTATTGCCTGGAAAAGCCCTCCATGAGGTGTTGATCGGTGAGCCAAAGAGCTGAGCCCAGGATAATAGTGACTATAGTCGAAGACAAACCAGGTGTTCTGTACAAGGTAAGTTCAATAATTAGGAGAAAAGGAATAAACATAGATGCGATAACCGTAGCGCCAACAACAGAGCCGGGCATATCAAAAATGACATTTCTAGTCAATACAGATGCTGAAACTGTAGATCAACTTGTAAGACAAATAGAAAAAGTGCCAACAGTCATATCCGTAGGCTCAAGCCCTCTTAAAGGTCTCTACTCGAAAGAGCTAGCATTGATAAAAGTCAGTGCGTCAAAGCCAGGTGAAAGAGAGATGATCTATGCATTAACCTCAAAGCTCAATGCTCGCATTATAGAGGAAAAGGCTTTCACCCTAACGATTGAGGTCATAGGGACGCCAGAGGAGGTAAGTGACTTTATAAATCAATTAAGGTCTATAACTGAAATCGTGGATCTCGCTAGAACAGGCCCAGTGGCATTGTCGAGGTAGATTATCTTGGCCCGTATATATAAAGACCATGAAATAGACGATAGCATCCTCAAGAACTCAACTATAGCAGTCATAGGTTATGGAAGTCAAGGAAGAGCACAAGCGCTAAATCTGAGGGATAGTGGCTTCAAAGTAATCTTAGGATTAAAGAAAGGAGGGAGATCGTGGAGCTTAGCCTCATCTGAGGGCTTTCAAGTATACGAAATTCCCGAAGCAGTTGAGAAAGGAGACATAATACTATTCCTTATACCAGATACAGAGCAGCCACAAGTCTACGAGCAGCAGATTAAGCCGAAGCTCCATGAAGGTAAAAGCCTATGCTTTGCCCATGGCTTTAACATACACTTCGGGGTCATAAAGCCGCCGAAAGAAATCGATGTCTTCATGATTGCACCTAAAAGCCCAGGAGCAAAGGTTAGAGAGGCATATTTACAAGGTAAAGGCGTTCCAGCATTAGTGGCAGTCCATAACGACTATTCAGGCAAGGCTCTTCAAAAGGCCCTAGCCATAGCTAAGGGCATTGGATGTGCGAGAGCAGGTGTCATAGAGACAACATTCAAGGAAGAAACAGAAACAGACCTCATAGGCGAGCAATGCGTATTAGTCGGAGGGCTAATGGAGCTCATAAAGAAGGGCTTTGAAATACTAGTTGAAGAAGGCTATCAACCTGAAGTAGCATACTTCGAGGTTTGTAATGAAGCCAAGCTCATAATGGACCTGATATACGCAGGTGGCCTCATAGGAATGCTTCGAGGAGTAAGCGATACAGCCAAATATGGAGGGCTCACCGTTGGCCCCAAAGTCATAGACGAAAAAGTCAAAGAAAACATGAGAGAAGCAGCAAAACGCGTCAAGGATGGATCCTTCGCCAAAGAATGGATTGAGGAATGCGCGTCAGGAAAGAAAAGGCTCATGGAGCTCATGAAGGCAATAGAATCCCATAAGCTTGAAGTCGTAGGAAAAGAAATGAGAAAGCTAGCTGGCATTGAGAGCTGATATGGCTTGACCCTGCGAAGCAAAATAATAAAGGAGTTTCCAGCTAGAGCTCCTCATCGAAGCCTCCTCAAAGCCTTAGGCTTAACCGATAAGGATCTCGAAAAGCCCTTCATAGCAATAGTCAACAGCTATTCAGAGATAGTCCCAGGTCATGTGCACTTGAGAAGAATAGCTGAAGCCGTGAAGAACGGCGTGCTTAATGCTGGAGGCCAGCCATTTGAGGTCAATACAATAGCGATATGCGATGGCATAGCAATGGGCCATGAAGGGATGAAATACTCGTTACCCTCAAGAGACCTCATAGCCGACTCTATCGAAGTAGTTGTTGAAGCCCATAAGTTCGATGGCATGGTGCTAATATGTTCATGCGATAAGATCATACCCGGAATGCTAATGGCAGCAGTCAGGCTCAATATACCATCAATAATCGTGACTGGAGGACCAATGATGCCAGGAGACTACAAAGGAGAGAAGATAACATTAACAAAAATCTTTGAGGCTGTAGGCGAGTACGCTAAAGGCCGCATTACGATAGAAGATCTGAAAGAAATAGAAAACAATGTATGTCCAGGACCTGGGTCATGTAGTGGCATGTTTACGGCAAATACCATGGCTTGTCTAGTAGAAGCTATGGGAATGGGGCTACCAGGGACGGGCACGACACCAGCAGTATCAGCTGAAAGACTTAGAATAGCTGAGGATTCAGGAAGACTAATAGTCGAAATGGTAAAGAGAGATCTCAAGCCAAGAGACGTAATGACATATAAGGCCTTCTTAAATGCCATAGCAGTTGACATAGCACTAGGAGGATCAACAAATACCGCATTACACTTACCAGCCATAGCGCACGAGGCAGGCATAGAGCTCACGTTAGACGAGTTCGACAAGATGAGCAGGATAGTACCGCAGCTATGCACGATATCACCCAACGGTCCGCACACCGTTTACGATTTCTACCTTGCAGGCGGGGTCATGGCGTTAATGTCAGAGATAAAGCAATACCTACATCTGGACGCGCTAACGGTAACAGGCAAGACCATAGGCGATCTCATAGAGAAAGCTCATGTCAAAAATAGAGAAGTCATAAGGAGCATTTCAACCCCCGTCATGAGGGAGGGAGGCTTAGCGGTACTAAAAGGCTCATTAGCGCCAGAAGGCTCAATAGTCAAGATCGCGGCTGTGCCGAAATCCATGTGGAAATTCAAGGGAGTAGCAAGAACCTTCAACTCAGAGGAAGAAGCTGTTGAAGCGATAAAGAGCGGCAAGATAAAGGAGGGAGATGTAATAGTCATAAGGTATGAAGGCCCAAAAGGAGGACCAGGAATGAGAGAAATGTTAACACCAACATCATTAATAGTAGGCATGGGACTATGGGAGAAGGTAGCATTAGTAACTGACGGAAGATTCTCAGGAGCAACAAGAGGATTAGCCGTAGGCCACGTATCGCCTGAAGCAGCTGAAGGAGGACCAATAGCGAGAATAGTTGATGGCGACATCATAACGATAGACATTGAAAATAGGAGAATAGACGTTGAATTCACAGTACCAGAAGAGGAAAGAGCAAGGAGAATCACTCCACCAGAAAAGCAGCTTAAAGGCTATCTCGCAAGATACTCACAAAAAGCATCATCAGCAAGCAGAGGAGCTATCATAACACAATAAGTTCGCCATTTCCTAGGCTGCTAAAGAAGAGGATTTGGGTCGCCTCCGGCCCAGCGCATTCTCGTCATCAATCTGCGTGGTCAGGACCGCTCATCCCCGATGTGCCCCGCCTGACCGATCCGCCTTCATCTTCACCCCCCATAAGGGGTCTCGGCGGACGTGAGAGGGCGGGGCCAATATTATAATTTCTAATGTAAGAAATAAAAACCTAGTCTTAATGCATTATTTCGCTTTCAACTTTCTGCTCATTAGACTTGTGAAGCTACGCTTAGTGCCTCTTTGACTGCTTTGTCTATCAGCTTATAGGTTTCTCCAAGGTAGTTCTCTGGTTTCATTATTTCATCTATTTCTTCATCGCTCAATAGTTTTTTGACTCTTGCATCTTTCTTTAACAGCTCTGATAGATGCACGTCTTCAACTATGGATTTTAATGATAATTCTCTTAACAGCTTATGGGCCTCCTGCCTGCTCATACCTTTCATTGTCAAGGCTATCATCACTGCTTCGCTCATAATCCTGCCCTTAGTTAATTCAAGATTCCTCCTCATGTTTTCAGGGTAAACTCGAAGGTTTCTCAGAACTCTTATGGTTCTACGCAACATTTCATCTAGTAGAATGCATGATTCCGGTATTATGAAGCGCTCATTAGCGGAATTCGTTAAATCTCTCTCATGCCATAACGGTATGTTTTCTAATGCTGGTATCACGAGGCTTCTCATGAGCTTAGCCAAGCTTGAGATGTTCTCGCAATCGATAGGGTTTTGCTTATGAGGCATGGTTGAGCTTCCCACTTGCTCTACGCCGAAACCCTCAGCTAACTCCATTATCTCTGGCCTCTGAAGATTTCTTATCTCAGTGGCTATCTTGTCTAGGCTTGAAGCTATGATGGCAAAGAGGCTTATGAGCTCTGCAAGCCTATCTCTTTGAACTATCTGGGTTGATATTGTCACAGGCTTTAGGCCGAGGATCTTCATGACCTCTTCTTGAACTTCAAGCCCTTTACCCATAAAGCTGGCCATAGTCCCCACGGCGCCAGACATTTTCCCCACAAGAACCCTCTTCTTGGCTTCTTCCAGCCTCTCAATATGCCTCGCGATTTCTGATGCCCATACAGCGAACTTAAAGCCTAAGGTTATAGGTAAAGCGTGTTGTCCATGAGTCCTACCAATCATTACCGTATCCTTATGTTTAATAGCTAAATCGCATAGTAATCGGCATAGCTCTTTAAGCCTGGCTTCAATTATTGCTAATGCATCTTTAAGTTGAAGCGCTATAGCTGTGTCAACTATATCGTAGCTGGTGGCTCCAACATGGACATAGCCTCCATGCTCACCGCAAATCTCAGCTAACGCCTCGACCATAGCCATTACGTCATGTCTGATCTTCGCTTCAATTTCCTTAACCCTCTCGAGCTTAACGTATTTCACATTTGCCTTCTCTGCTATGACCTCAGCAGCCTCTCTAGGTATAATGCCAAGCTTGGCATTGGCTTTGGCTAAAGCAGCTTCAACATCAAGCATTCTCTGAAGCCTGGCCTCCTCAGTGAATATTCTCCTCATTTCTTCGCTTCCATACCTACCAGAGTCTATGGGTAGAATGCTCACTTTGACCACACATTAGAATTTAAGGAGTATCCTTCTAAAACTCTTAGGCTCCAAGATCGTAAAATACGAGCTTGTAATGAGGTATTACGGAGATAGCATTTTATTAGCGTGTACGCTTAGAGCTCCTACTAAAGCTTAAATGTTTAAACGTAGATAGGAGGCATAGGTGGTAATGAGCTACAAAATTGGTGAGCTCATAGCCTCAGGTAAGACCAAGCTAGTCTACTCATTGGATAACCCTTCTCTCGTTCTTCTGAAGTTTAAAGATGATGTAACAGCACTAGATGGTAAAAAGAGAGACGTCATTGTAGGTAAAGGCGTGCTAAATGCGGGTATATCAGCTAAGCTCTTCCAATTACTCAAAGAGAGCAATATCGATAATCACTACGTTGAAATGTATGATCCAACATCTCTCGTAGTTGAGAAGCTCGAAATGATACCCGTCGAGGTTGTATGCAGAAACATTGCGACTGGAAGCATAGTCAAGAGGTTACCCATAAGTGAGGGAACAGTCTTTGATCCGCCAATAGTCGAATTCTTTCTCAAAGACGACGCTAGAGGAGACCCCATGATAACGGAATCACATATGACGGCATTGAAACTAGCATCTAAAAGCGAAGTTGAGAAAATAGTCGAGATGGCGCTAAAGGCAAACGAGGTCTTAAAGAGCTTTCTTGCAAGCAAAGGTCTTACCCTCATAGACTTTAAGCTTGAATTCGGCAGGAGAAACGGTAGGATAATCATAGGAGATGAGTTAGACCCGGATTGCATGAGGATTAGAGATACCTCAACAGGAAGAATACTTGACAAAGACCTCTATAGAAAGGGAGCAACGCTAGAGGAGGTCAAGAGAGCATACGAAGAGGTTTATAGGAGGATAGTTGAGGCGTGATAAATCCTCTCCTTAAAGCTAAGGAGAAGTGTGGAGTAGTAGGCATAACGTCGATAGTCAAGAACAGAGTCCCTGAATGCATCTATAGGGCTCTATACACTCTTCAGCATAGAGGCCAAGAGTCAGCGGGTATAGCGATGTTTGATGGCCAAGAAATAAGGGTATACAAAGGGCTTGGGTTAGTAACAGAGGTCTTAACGAGAGAGGTCATAGCGAATCTCAATGGATACACAGGTATAGGTCATGTCCGATACTCAACAACTCCAGGAGCTACAATAGAGGAAGCTCAGCCATTTGCAGTTAAAAATCCTAAATTCTCATTCTCAATAGCCTTTAATGGAACCATAACAAATTACCTTGAGATAAGAGAGGAGCTAGCTAAACAAGGAGCAGTCTTCGTAACGAAAACTGATACAGAAGTCCTCGCCAAGCTCTTAGCCAAGAACTTAATGGACTGTGGCTTGGACTACGTCGAGGCCTTCAAGCTAACAGCATCAGAAATCGATGGAGCTTGCTCCATGGTTCTAGTTAATGATAAAGGAGAGCTCTATGCCTATAGAGACCCCATGGGCTTTAAGCCTCTATGCGTAGGAAGGGTCAATGACCTAGTCGTCATAGCGTCAGAGACGTGTGTTCTCGACGTATTAGCTGGCTTTAATAGTTGTGAATATGACCAGGTCAAGCCAGGAGAGCTAATAAGGATTTGTGAAGGAAGCATTGAAAGAATGCAAATAATATCATCACCAAGAAGAGCTAGATGCATGTTTGAGTATGTCTACTTCTCAAGGCCGGACTCCATATTCGATGGGATATCAGTATACAAAGCTAGAGAGAGAATTGGAAGAGAGTTAGCTAGAAGATGTCCAGCTGATGGCGACATAGTGGTTCCAGTCCCAGATTCGGGTAGAACAGCAGCTTTAGGATACTCCATGGAGCTAGGCATACCATTCGTCGAGGGCTTAATGAAGAATAGGTATGTGGGTAGAACCTTCATAATGCCGGGCCAAGACCTTCGAGATGAAATGGTCTCACTCAAGCTAAACGTCGTCAAGGAGATAGTCAACGGCAAGAGAGTAATCCTGGTAGATGACTCAATAGTCCGAGGAACAACTATGAAGAGAATCGTGAGGTTACTAAGAAAAGGTGGAGCCAAGGAGGTTCATGTCAGGATAAGCTGCCCACCGATAATAAGTGCATGTTACATGGGGATAGACTTCCCAACGAAGCGAGAGCTTATAGCTAAAATGATGAGCCTCGAAGAGCTAACAAAATACGTTGAAGCTGATTCCCTTCAATATAACACGATAGATGGACTTTTAGCTGGCATAGGGCTTCCTAAAAGCGAGCTCTGCCTTGCATGTCTAACAGGCGAATACCCATTAGCCAAG
>QMSF01000032.1 GCA_003649565.1 Thermoprotei archaeon
AACCCCGGTCTACGCACCACACGCAATAATAGAAAAAGTAAACTTCACCAAATCAACGATCTAAAAATAAATATAAAACCAGCAAAAGCCCACTAAAGATAAAGCCCCGGTAGCTCAGTCTGGTAGAGCACCGGCTTGGTAAGCCGGTGGTCCCGGGTTCAAAGCCCGGCCGGGGCTCCATCTAAAAATTTTAGATCCCGATCTCCAAGCATACCAGTACTAATATCGAGAGATTCTCTTACTTCTCTCCTTATTAAGCTAACTCAAGTACTGAGGCTGAGGACTAGACAGGTACTGAACTTTAACGCTAACTTCTTTGTTTTCTTTAAAAATCATCCAGCCGTCTAAGGTGTTCCAATTCCATTTCATGTCTAGTGGTAGGTTTTGGCCGTAGAGCAGGCATCCTTCCTAGACCGAGGTTAATGGGTTCGGCGCAAGCTCAGCGTTTATTCTCAAGCCTTTCTTGCGGAGGAGGTAGCTGATCTTTTGATCGGCTGTCACCGCAACTTCTTCTAGGCCTTTTGGAACCCTCCAGACCATGTTTCCTCCGGACAGTATTATCGCGCCTTCTTCGAACATCCTCTTTTCCACCTTTGGATTGCGTCTTTTGAGGGATTCCATTATTGCATCATCCAGCGGCATAGTTCCATGGAAGATTATGTCTCCGATGCTGGTCTCTCTCAGTTTCGGGAATCCTCTCCTGTAGTAGCTGTAGAACACTTCGTTATGCTTGTTCATAGGCATCCTTCATTTCGACTTTTCAAACATTAATGAAATCACATAACAGTAAAGCCTGTAAAGTCTATAACTTACATTATACCATGAGAATCTTGAAATGAAATTTCCTGGAACCCGGCTACATGCGTTACCTCTGTTAACTTTCCACAACAGGGTTAAGATATGAGCAGCATGTTTTGCCGAACTAACTCGTATACAATACTGCTTTACTATTTCTGGAATTTGGGATGACTTCCTAATAATAACGTGACAACCATTTAGTAGAGCTTCGATTATTACGAAGCCAAAGCCTTCCTGAAGGCTTGGATGGATAAGGCAGAAAGTCTCTCGATAAATCTTTTTTAATTCTAAATCGGAAACAACGGGCTTGTAGATTACTTTTACCTTAGAGGATATCTCTTTCAATACATTATACAACGAAGAACAGCCTTTTCCAATTAAATAAAAACTCCACTCATCGTCAACATTAGCGAGCTCCTTAATTATTTGAACCAAAAACTCTGGATTTTTCTTCTCTTCACAACGACCTATGTATGCTATAGTCTTTTTCTTCTCTGCAATATATTGACGTGGCCCTAGATGATTAACTCCCGGATAAATCGTTACTATCCTTCTGCGATCTAATTTTAATCTTTTTATCAATTCCCTTTTAGTTTGATCAGAAACTGCGACGTAATAATGGCAAAAATGTTTGGCGAGTAAATAACATACTGTAGCATAAAGGTTCCATAATAAGTTGTATAAATTTTTGAGTTTGAAATTCTTATATGCGTAAAGATCATGAAAAGTGACAATTTTCACACCTGGCAGCAGTATGGCCCAAATCATTTCAGGAAACATAAGATGAAATATTGTATTCACATAGTTTTTTCTGAAAATTAATGAGATCAGAATTTTCAAGACATATCCCATCATAATAGCTTGATTTAATATAAAAGTACCCAGGTCACTGATCTTCTTGCTGACTAACCGTACCTTAGGGCATTTTATCGTCAGTTTGCTCAGGATCTCCTGGTTACTTATTTGAATTTGAAGAAGGTTTTTCATAAGACTAAAGAAATATCTAACCCGACCATCAGTCACTTGAGGTTTTACAAACCAACCTAAAACAACTACTTTCTTTATTCCTTCTCGCGACATTTTATAAGCCCCATCCGTCCTTTTAATGAGAATCTACCTATCAAGTATAAAGTTATGAGCAGAATTTTACAGGATGCTCCAATTAGCATATATCTTATTCCCATATATTCAACAGAGACGATTTTTTCTTCACTAATCTCTGAAGGCAAAACAAATCCATTAAATGCCGAATAAGCTAAGATAGGTTTAACATTTTTTCCATCATAAATTAAACGAAATGCTTCATTGTAGGATTCTGTAAATAATAGATATCGTGTATTTTTTAGAGGCGGCAATTTAACCATATACAGACCATTAGCCATCCTACCTACTTGTAAGGTTGGTCTTTCCACACTACTCATAAATGGTTGCTGTCTATTAGAGATCACAATCATTATTTTTTTAACATCTACTTGTGACTTCACTTTCAGAGTGTATTCTCCTTTAGTAAGAGTAATCGCTCCAAGGTTAAAAAATGCATCATCCAGAGTATAATTTAATCTGACTATCGATTGCCATAACGTAGTGTTAGAGTCATTTCTTAAGATCATGATATCAATGGATTTATTCATGGTATCTGGTGTACCGTAGATTGGGTAGAGATACAAATAATATTTTTCATCCGAAGGAATGGACAACTTATATGCGTACATGTTTGAAAAATCGCTTCTCTCAAATTCTTCAGGAGTAATTAAGAACACAAAGGTGACGTTCGAAAAGTTATCTGATAAGATCTGATTTATTTCGTTTCCATTTTTCGGTATTAGTACTATTGAGGAAATGGCTGATAATCCTCCTAAGTTTTTAATTACTAGGGTGTTTGCACCTTCTTGTAGATGCCAAGTTCCAGCATCAATCCATTTGTAGCTTAATCCAATTTTTCTCGTTGATAAATTAATAAAAGAGGTTTCATTGCCAATTATTAGCATTATTTTTCCTAGAGTTTTTAGGTTACCAGTTAACGCTTTAATATACAAATGATATTCTCCTTGCTCCTTTACATCTATAGGAAGGACCATTTTAGACATGTATCCAACAGTTAGCGCGTAATAGCTTGGCGATGATGAAAGCTCTCCAGGAATTATATACCAACACAGGTCACCAAAAGTCCATGTAGAAGCATCAACAGTAAGGTTCGTAAACTTTGAAGGATCTATTCTAATAGCGTTCTTAGAAAAAGAAGCAATCATCGCGGATAACGATCCATCGTTAAGTATCAAGATATCTGGTTTTGATATTCGATATCGAGATTCTTCATCAAGATTTTCTGGGAAAATTAACAAAGTCTTCGTAAGTGGGAATCCTATTTTTGATAAATACATCAGAGTATCTTTATCTCCGATTATATAACCAACTCGATCATGTAAGCTCATAAGGGGGAGAGCATCATTTAGTTTAAGGATTATCAGCTTATTATCGAATAATCGAACTTTGTTTAAATTTTCTCCAGAGGCTAAATATTTAAAAACATGCCGCATTTGAGCTGGTGGAAAAGATTTGAAATCGTCCCTGTTTTGAGGTAAAGATACGTCGCCTCTTACTACAACGTATTTAATGCCTATTAATTTTAAGAGTTCATCCCATTTCCACGAATAATTGTAGTACAGTCTAACCATGAGCCAGCGTAAAAATTGATCAGATAGGGTCAGCTCCATTTCCGTAGGTAGTCCCAGTGTTTGCTTTATTTGTTGAGAAATTGTGAAATCTAGAAAAGATCTATTGGCCCAAGTATAATTAGCAGCCCAGCTCGCAGGCGGAATATATGTCACCTTATAATCTCCGTTATCTAGATGAAAAATCTCGTACATTTTCTTGTAATAATCAGGAAGATCGATCGTCTGAATCTCCGTATTTGCATAGACAGCTACCGCGGATAAATAGATACAAAATGAAAGCAAAGTAACGACGAGTACTACCCGATTAACTAATTTTAACTTCTTTGGACGAAGAGTTCTAGATAAACTAATGTATAGAAAATAAGAAAGAGAGAAAATTGGTAATACCATAAACTTTCCGGTATCCCTGTAGATCCAAAAGAATGGCACAATTCTCATCAATGCAAGGAATAGCTGTCGAAATGGAGGCAAGAAACCCATGGCAAGAAACAAGCCTACTATGGCGTTGTATATGAAGAATCTACTTTGGATTAAGTTTGATACTATTGATCGACCTCTAATTGTTATGATATACAATGAAATCACTAAACATGCATACATAAAGAACCCTATAATAGCTATTGATAATGGCGTCTCAAACGTATCGCGTAATAAATTCTCTAGAAACAATGAATTATAGAACCCTACCTCCTCTTGTCTAATTACATAGGATCTGTTTACGACTAAAAATTCATGTAAAACAAAAGGAAGCGCCGCACTCAAAGGTATAAGATAAATTGATATAACGTTTAACAATTTTTCTTTAAGAACGAGTTTAGATGTTCGCTGGCCGTTAAGCAAATAACAAAATGAGTATATGACACAGGATAAAAGGAATATTCCGAAGAAGTGGGGATTAGTTAGTACTAACAATTCAGAAGCTAGCAAGAAAAGCAGCAACTTTGTGAACTTTTCAAAAGGCTTATCAAGCAATGTTTTCGTAGCAAATATGAATATAGGATAACCTAAAAGAATGGTATTATGACCTATTATGAATCTATGTACCATGTAAAGATTAAACATATTAGTTACAGAAGCTAAAAAAGCTGCCCAGCTTTTTCTTGGAGGAAGCTTGATTAACAAGTAATAACTCACAACCCCTGTTGCAGTAAAAATAAGTACGATTAGCAATTTGTGCGCCATAGGAATATCTCCTACTATAGAGTATATTCCGTATATCATTGAGTTATAAATGGCATTACCGAGAAGTATATTGGGTTTACCAAAATTAGTGAGATGATCCCACGGAAATTGAAATGCGTGCCATAATTGTTCAGGTATATATATTATTGAAATATCTCCCATAGCAATGGGGCTGGAATTCGAGAAAAGGGCTAGCAGGAAAAATAGAGCAAATATGAAGAAGAGGCAGGATGCAATTAGAAATTTAACTAAGTTCTTTATTTTTGTCAAGATTCATCACCCAATTTCCAATTTGTTATCAGTGCTTTGACAATACCGTAAATAAAAGCAAGCCTCTCAATTATTTTGAGAATTATGAAAGATAACGTCATTCCTACTGAAAATTTTATTGCATTCATTAAATTGAGAGAGCTGACATGACTAAAAAGATAATTCCTAACTATGGTCTTGTAATCGTCATCATCTTTTCTCTTCTTAATAGATATTCCGGCAACGAAACCATAGTAGATCCATTTTTTCAGGTATTGTATAATATTATCATTCTCGATGTAGAGAATTCTTTTTGTTGACGACACGTATTTGTATCCTTTCTTAAAAAATTTTTTTGCAAAAAAGAGATCTTCAGCAAAGACCATGTCTCGATCATAACAACCAGTTTTGAAGAATGCCGTCTTCCTCATGAATCTTGGCGCAACAGATTGTTCATCAGTTTTCCTTAAGATCTCACCTACGAGTTTGCATTTACCGATAAAGCTTGTAGGGAGAATTTGTTGAGGAATTACTATACCTTCAACATCAATTATGTCTTCCATTAATTTTACACATTCCGACAATAAACCCTTCTCGGTAATCATATCATCGTCAAGAAATAATAGATACTCTCCTTTTGAGATGATAGCACCAAGATTTTTTTGCTCAGCACGTTCACGGCCCCCCACAACAAATTTCACAGCCGGCGGAATCATTAATTTAGAAACAAAGTCTTTAGTATATAACCTGCGGAACTTGATATTGCCTACAATGATTATTTCTTTTTCAGGATAATTATCGAGTAGTAAATTCTTTATAGTTAGATAAGTTATGTCTCTTGGAATTCCAAGAGGCACGATTATGGAGACTAATGGCGTTTTGTCATTTTTCGCCATAATGACCTTATCACCTCTTTTGTTACGGCACACGGTACTACGGCGAATTGAATCAATAGATCAAGTAAGAAGAAAGAAATCGAGTATTTAATACTTTTGGTTTTATAGTAGTAATGAATTAGGATGCCAATAAGAGGTATCAAAAAAAGAGGAGTATTAAGAATCAAGAAATACATGAAGATTATATATGGAGCTACTACTATAAGCCGTCTTATCATTACTGGATTAAGTTTATGTTTTTTAACGAATTCCGGATAGTAAGTTGCGAGACGTGAGAAATGTTTTAAGAAATCTTTAAGCGTTTTTCTGTGGCGATGGTAAACTACCAAATTTGGAGAGTATATTATTTTTTTGCCATCTCTCAGTACCCTCAATACAAGATCTAAGTCCTCACCGACGCCATCTATGAATTCATAGTTGTTAAAAATCTCTTTCTTAAGTAATAAATTCGCAGTTACTGGGTGATGACAAAGGGTTAATTTTAGGTAGTTAAGCTCTACCCTTTTCATCATCGTCGGGAAAGGAGAAAAAAGTCCACAGTTATAATACTTCTCAAATGTGCTGTTCGTAGTTATGCCTATTACGGGACCTCCGACTCCTGCTATGGTTGGATCATCTTTTATTGAGACGATATGTGATATCATGGTTTTAAAGGTGTTGTTAGGAATTATGCAATCAGAATCAACAAAATAAATGAATGATCCTTTTGCTTTTCTAACCCCTATATTTCGCGCAGCTCCAACTGAAATTTTTCCACAAGTTAGTAGAAAAAAATTTATCTTTAGAGGCACATCTGTCGGAAGCGGTAGTTTTCTTTCTGAAACTAAGATAACTTCTAATGCGTTATTATCTACTTTTTTTAGAATATCGTTACATATATCTATGTTTGCCATTATGCTGTCAATTAATGGTTTGAGATCCTCCATTCCTTTATTAAACGGAACGACTATTGAAATTAAAGTCACCTATATCACCTCTATGCCAAAAATCAATAAAAAAGATTAGTTAGAGTTAAATGTCGGAAGTATTGTCAATCCTGGTCACCGTATTATTTCTATTACTTCAATTTTTTCCAGCCCATGAATTAGATTCCAGAAAGTCACAATACCGTCGCCGTTCCCATCAGATACTTTTATTACCATAGCACGACCTTCTAAGCTATTGAAATCGGCAATATATTTAGATGCAGCGACAGATCCCTCTGCTCCTATTCCACCGATGAGCATGAAGTACCTGCTGGTTTCAGCATCGTAATGTATTGCAATTATTGCATAGTCTTCAACAGTCCTGCCATACTCGTCAAGCTCTCTCCAATATTCATTTCCAGTTGTAGTTTCGATGTGCCATCCACCTTCTTTAGAGAAATAGGCTGGGAGGATATTATTGTAATAATCGAAAAGCATGTTTACGCCAGGTCCTCCGACAGAGATCAACGTTGGATAAGCTGTATCTCCTATCCACATATTGCCAGTACTTGGATTATATCCTACAACGTCTGTGTCATGATAACTTATAAACGAGCTTTGGATCGGTTGGTTAGGTCTCATTCTAAGCGCTATTAATGTGCTACCTATTATATCTGCTACGGAAGCACCATAGTTATGACGACCATGAGGCCATGTAGCTCCCAAAACGAAAGCGAAGTTTATAGTGCCATCATCTTTCAGGAAAGGCTGGGGGAAATAATCTAACGTTAAAGCTCCTTTTACGAAGAACCCTTTTATCGTTGTTGCGCTCATCTTGAGGCCGTTGCTGTCAGTAGCGTTTATTCTTAGGGATACATATTGTTGCGCTCCATATATGGTGAAGGATGTTGAGTATGTATTTTGGTCTATTGTGTTTATGGGTGCTTGTGTCCATGTTTCTCCATCGTTTGTGCTGTATTCGAATGTTAGGTGTTGGATGTCTGATTCATTATAGAGCCTGAAGATGATGTTCACTGTTGGTTTATCTAGTGTGCTGTTTAAGGTCAAGTCTTTCACGTCTATGTTTTCGATTAGCGGTCCACTGGTAACAGTTCCATCGCTATTTAACTGAAATTCATATACTAAGCTTGTGTTGGTTGATAGAGATCTATCTGCAT
>QMSF01000033.1 GCA_003649565.1 Thermoprotei archaeon
ATTGGTAAAGTTGCTAAACCATCAGATATAACGATAAACAACCTCTCAGTACTAGAGTTCTGTGAAGCCTTAGCTTCATCTCTTCAACTCACAGCTCCACAATATGCAATGCTTCTTGAAGTAGCTAAAGACTCCAAAAATCTTCATGAGATAATAGAGAAGCTAAGGAAGTACCCTATAGAAAGCGATACTCGAAGAGAAATCAGAAATGCATTACTAAGAAGACTCGAGCCATTATCGTACTCGAAATTATTCTCAGGCTCTCTTACAATCAACGACGTCGACACCATAGATTTATCGAGTCTAACTTACGATGCCAAAAGGCTCGTAGCCAATGTAGTTCTAAGGTTAATCTACAATAATCCATCAAAGCAATTACTGGTACTTGAGGAAGCTCAAAACCTGTTAATACCACGCCGTCTCGACCAGCCTCCCTCAAGTTGTGAGTTAATACTAGATGAAATAAGAAAGCATGGCGTAAGGGTATTGGCTATAGCTCAAATACCATCATTAGTCTCAACAACATATCGCAATGCTGAGTACATAATAATTCATCGATTAAGCTTAACAGCTGAAGAAGCCAAAAACCTAGGGTTAACGGATAAAGAACGCGAGAGAATAGCAAAACTGCCAAATGGAAAATGCATGGTCATGTATAAGGGAAAGAAAGCATTAATCAAAGTGTCTAAAGTAAACGAGCCATTTTCGCCCTTACTTAGCGCTCATAAAACAGAGTATGAGAAAAGAATTGTCACTACGACGTACCACACAGATCTCCATGCAAAGAACGATATTCTCTCATGTGTCCTCGAAGACCTGAAGGACATAAACAATTGGCGCAAAGAAATAACCATAAACATGAATATGCTCACCAGAGAAATTGATGAAATTAAGCAGCTGACAAAAAGCCTCATGGAGAAGATATCATCAATAGATCTTCGCGATAAGCACTCTAGCTTACTTGCACAGATTAAAGGCGAAATAGACAAAGTAAGAATGGAGCTAAACAGCAAAATCGAGAGCTTAGAGTATTCCCTAAACTACATGAAAGAAAGGCTCTATGACTTCGAGGAGCTTATCGAGAAGACATAAAAAGCCGTGAGGAAAAATGCTGATCAATGAGTTATTGTCCCTATCTCCATACCCCTCTTTAAGGCCAGGTCAACTTAAAATAGCAAAGATCGTCTATGAATCGATGGCTTATGGTCGCTATGCAGCTTTAGAGGCTCCATGCGGATTAGGCAAAACACTGGCTTCCCTACTTGGAGCTCTCTTATCATTGAGTAAAGGCATCATTAAAAAGGTTATATGGTTAACACGGACAATTAATGAAAGTGATAAAGTAATTGAAGAGGCAAGGAAGCTAAAAATTGAAGACGCCTCTTTGAAAGGATTATCGATAAGGGGGAGAGCATCATCCTGTCTATATCTCCAAGGAGCAGATGAAGACCTCATGCATATCGCCTGTCGAGCTTTAAGAAGTGAAGCCTCTTGTCCTTACTTAAACCAGGAAAATATAGATTCGTGCATTGAGTATTTAGATCAAAACTTCAATTTATTGACATCACTAGAGATATTGGAGGAATGCAAGAGACAAAAAGCCTGTCCTCTTGCTGTAATGAAGAGATTGACACGTAAAAGCCAAATAATAGCCTTAACTTACCCCTACATTTTCAATCGCGCCATAAGAAAGGCCTATTTAAGAATATTAATTCCACGTGATGGATCCGTAGCTGCTATCGTCGATGAGGCGCATAATCTTCTAGATTCTGTAGTTGAGTATAACTCGAGAACCTTAAGGTTTTCAACATTATACGATTCTATTGATGAGCTTTACTTAAGAGATGAAGTAAAACTTGCTAAATTACTTGAAGACGTAACCTTCACACTTGAAGACCTAATGACAAAAAGCGCTTCTACATATGGCATTGAAATACCTAGAAATGTCGTTGAGCGGATCGTAATCAATTACTACGAAAACATCTTTGAATACCTCAATAAAATGAGGGAAGTAGTGTTAAGCATAGTTACGTTAAGAGCTCTAAAAGGATTTACGATAAGATGCCACACATACTCAGTATATTGCTTTTTAAAGCAATTTCTTGAGGCACCAAGCGATTATGTGGCCTGGCTCTATCAAGACACTGAGAAAAACGTCCTACGTCTTGAGATGAAACCATTAATCTACGACATATCAGATACTGTGAGGCTTTTCCATGGCATGGTGTTTATGTCAGGCACTCTCTCGCCTATAAGAAAGTACATAGCATTGCTAAACCTCAGCCATCATGCCGAAATAAGAATTATGAAGTATGTAAAACCAAAGTATGGTCACGCCTTTTTAGTAATTGACACATCACTTTCCACAACATTAAAGGAACGATCAACATCTCTCTATAAGAAAATAACATATAAGCTCAAAGCCTTAAGAGAGCATATTAAAGGAGGACTCGGTGTCTTTGTCTCTTCCTACAGCATATTACAAGGTCTTAAAGGAGTAGGTCTGAAGGATTTAATGACAGGCTTGACGATAATTGATGATCATGCCAAACCTCTCTATAGCATGGAGTCTCTATCTTTCTTTAAAGAGTATGTGAAAAAAGGGTTTAATGCTACGCTTATATCAGTAATGGGAGGAAGATTATCGGAAGGCATAGACATTCCAAGTTCTATAATGCCTATAGCTATAATAGTAGGAATGCCCATACCAGAGCCCAACCCATATTCACTTAAAAAAGTAAAAAAGCTAAGGGAGCAAGGCCTCAAGAACCCCTATGGCACCGTTTTCATAGAACCAGCTATGAGAAAAGTGGCTCAAACCATAGGTAGATTGATAAGATCACCTCATGACAAAGCGACGATAATACTGATGGATAAAAGGTATAGAAAGGACATAATCATGAAGTACATGCCAAAATGGTTAGAATTTGACCTGTGTATGACCGATAATCCGTTATGCTGCCTTCATGACGTTCTCTCTCCCTCTTAAGTTTGAAATACATGCCAAACAAGATAGCTAAAAAGACTATGCATAAGGCTACAGGTATTTCCCAAGGTATAGGCACTCTACGAACACTCCTCATGTTTATGGAATTTAAAACCTCAAGTTCCTCTGTGCAGGTGTACTTTAGTCTACCATCAATCATTGCTTGCTCCCAAGCTCTTGCATCATCAACATATCTTAACGTCGAAAAGTTAGCATATATTATCGGATTGGCAATGAAATAAGCTGAATACTTTATTTTCGGTCTTATACCCAAGGGGCTTTTTATGTATATAAGCGATGATTGATTGGCAACATTAAAGTAAGCACCACTAAAATACGTTAAATCAACCGGAATCCATCCAAGCTTAGGAATGTAAACCATGCTCCATGCATGCCATCCAACCCCCCTAGACTTATGAATATAATTTCCATTATGCATGACAATTACATGCCAAGACATATCAAGTTGAGGTATACAGCCTAGTTGTAAGAAGGAAGGTACACCAACAGCTCTACACATGGTAATGAAAAGAATGCTAGTGTCATCACAATCACCTATCTTCCATCGATATGTCTCATCGGGATATTGAGGTCCTATCATATTTCTAATGCTTTGATTCAAGGGATACGGTATGTTATCTTCAATCCACTTCGAGAATGCATTTAGAATTTCAAAAATACTAGTCGATTTATCTGCCAACTTTCTAGATAGGGTGTATATTTCATCTGAAATAATCCACGTAGACTTATTGCCAGCATAAGCATTTACCAGCTGATGCGGAATTTCCTCTAAGGAAACATTATAAAAGTTATTAAGGCTTATGTTGTCTTTAGGCATGTTTCTCTGGACTATTAAAACATCAAAAAAGATATTGATAACAGTACCATTTTTCAGGTAATTTAAAGGAACATCGAAGACCAAAATGGTATTGCTATCCTCATCAGTTGAGATATGCTTCTTTAGAATCTCTTTGCCATTAATTACATACTTAGCCTCCTTAAGAAACACCGTTTGTCTGCTCGTATTGGGAAACATCATCACTTCGTTTAGACCTTTAAGATCACTCACGTCACCTTGAATTTTAAGCGTCATATTACACCAATACCGATAATAAGTAATTTTACCGTCAACTTCGCCGAAAACTATAGTGCAGACATTACCTCCATTAATTAGCCAAAAGGATAATAAGACAATAAGGGCAAGGCTAGGAATAATTAAAGTTTCCTTGTTAACTCTCGTGCCTCTCTTCATCTTCTCTCTTTCTGATCATAGCTACCCTTAAACCTTTCCCGGACATATCGATTATACTAGAGAAATCAGGTGAGTATGAGTGGTTGTTAAAGTTGGTTGTTGTGGATGGGCTGTCAAAGGAGGCATGAAGAAGTACTTCGAAACCTTCGATCTAATAGAGCTACAATCAACCTTCTATAAATTACCGAGTGTTGAGACGGCAAAGAGATGGCGAGAAGAAGCACCGCAAAACTTCACTTACACTATGAAAGCCTGGCAAGCCATAACACATCCACCAACTAGCCCAACATGGAGAAAAAGTGGCCTCAAAATATCAAGCGAAGCTTATGAGAAATATGGCTTCTTAAAGCCTACGAATGAAAATTATGAGGCATGGGATAAGAGCATAGAAATAGCAAAAATACTAAAATGTTCAGTTTTAGTAATCCAGCTTCCTCCTTCATTCGTAAAAAACAATGAAAACATAATGAACATAAAGACGTTCATGAACAGCGTGGAAAGACCTCAAAGCTTAGAGATAGGCATAGAATTTAGACATGAAAGCTGGGATCTTGAAACGGTAAAATCATTATGTGAAGAACTAAACCTCATACATATAATCGATCCCTTCAAGCAAAACCTAGCTAGAACCACGAGTCAAATAATATACTATAGACTTCATGGTTTAGGGCAAAGAGCTTACGTCTATGATTACAGCATAAGCGAATTAGAGCAACTATATGAGAAATGGGTTAAGCCCTATGAAAGAGAAAAGGAAGTTTATGTGCTATTTAATAACACGAACATGGCAGCTGACGCATTGGACTTTAAAAAGATAATAGCTACTTGAGGAACTTCTCTTCATAGCTCTTCAAATAGCTCACAGATCTCTTAACATCAATAAACATCTCTTGAGCCTTTTTAACGTCATCACTCGTCACATTGTTTCTACCTTGAAGCTTTGCTATCTCTAATGAAGGCGCAAGTAGTTGAACAGCATATCGTAGCGAAGTTTCAAGGCCTACTTTAGTTAAGTACTCTATTGCGTCATCGCTTAGCTCTACGCCTTCTTCCCTAGATCTCACCTTGATTATTTCTCTGATTTCATCTTCAGTATAAGGCTTCATTTTAATGATGAGCAACCTATCTAGGAGGTCAAGAGGTATGCCATGTGGCGCTTCCACATCTGTCCCTCTAATTTTAGCTATTCCTCTATTAGTGGCCAATACAATTATCGGTGCTAGCTCACTTTCCATAGCTCTTCCTAAGTAAGCAAACGCCTCTAAGTCCAACATGTGTACATCATCTATGAATAACACACCTGGTATTATCTCAGCTCTACCCTCGTCAACCCACTCCTTGACCATTTTGTCAACTCTCTGCCTCTCTTCAGGTGGAATTTCCTTTTCCTCTCTCCCACCAAATAATATGCTAAATAAGCTTGAACTAGTACTTCTAGCATATGCCACGTCGAGTTGATGTAGGGTAACGGTATGAATAAACTCCTTTTCCTTAGATATAAGTCCACTAGGCAATGGTACTTTATGCGCAACTTCAATGTCATATTTGTGTTCTTCTGGTGCTTCTTCACATCTGCCTAGTCGGGTGACACGTCCAGTCTCGGCATCAATCCATATAACGTCTCCAACTTGAATGCCCTTTGTGGCAAGTTCCATGGCTACGGTCTCGTCAACATTAAACGTTTTCTCCTCAACCTTAGTCTTTAGCCGTATCCTTGCTCCAACGGGAATTTGCTGATAAGGGTTGTAGGGATGCCTACCAGTTTTAATGTCAAGTTCAGTGACCATACCTTCATATACCTTCCTTACTTCCCTAATGCGAACGCCTATGGCTTTTCTAAGAGCCTGCATTATAAACTCCGACTTCTTCAATTCACTCGAATAAACTTCTGATGCTGATATGGCTAAGAATGGCACGTCTTCTCCAAGCTCCTTAGCCATAGCCGAAGCTAATGCCGTCTTACCTGAACCCGGAGGACCAACTAGCAATACTCCTCTTCCAGCCATCTTTCCTCTCTTGACCATTTCAACTACAATAGCTGCTGCCTCTCTTGCCTCTACTTGCCCTACCATACCGTCAGCTATGGGAAGCGCTTTACCATCCTTAACTCCAAGTCCTTTGATATGACTATGAGCACCAACTCTCTCAAATCTCCCGAGAGGCACTATTCGAGAGGACATAGACTTCCCCCCTGAGTCTTCATTAGAAATCTAGTGCGCCCCGCTAAAATGGTATCGAGAGCTTGTAGAAGCGGGTCGACGCTTCTTTTAAGTTTCAAGCCTCCTCTAAAGACATGAATAGCATTTAAACCAATTTTCTCAGGTCCGATAACATCAGTTTCAATGTCATCACCTACGAAAATAGCATTAGATGCAGAGGTTTCCTCCATAGCTCTTAAGTATATTAATGGATGCGGCTTACGAATACCTAATTGAGCTGACGTCAATATATCATCGATATAGCTCATCAAGCTCAACTTTCTCAATGACTCTAATGCCATGTAATGATCAGATATATTAGATACGACTATAACCATGAAACCATTCTTCTTCAATTTTCTCAAGAAGACAAGCGCATCTTCATAAATCCTCCGGGTATCTACATAATGATGTATTAAGACCTCTCTCACCCTCTCTATGAACCCCTTATTAACCGCAAAAACCCTCTCTAATGTCACCTTCAGTATAGCATGTAAACTCACTTCAACCAGCAATTTCCTTTTTACAACCTTTAGTGAGTTATATGCATCATCAAAAGCACGAGCTAATTTTGGGGGTCTCTGAGGGATCAACTTTTAGATCTTCACTCAGGATAACATGTTTAAAGACTTCTGTGATTCGTGGACCATGAATTAGGGTATTGCCTAAATCTACTAGGACTACTTCTCTTTGCATATTGCAAACCCTTAATCATACATCAGCCCTGCGTGGGTTCTTCATCCCTAAGGTCAGCCCTTTTGAGCATCATCACAGGAGCTTTCTCCTCACGCTAAATACTTAAAACTTCGCTTTTAAGTTTCCTTGTAGGGGTCATCTTTGCAACTCATAAGGTGGCTTAATCAAGTTGAACCTAAGCATGTACTAACAATAGGCGGCCTCGACCCGATTGCAGGTGCGGGTGTATATGCAGATGTGAAGGCCTTATCAATGATAAAGGCAATGCCCTTAATTGTAGCTACCTGCATTGTCTTTGAAAATACGCAAGGCGTTAAAGGCATTTTGCCTTTATCGCACGATGCCGTACGCCTTCAACTCAAAACGATACTTCATGATTGCGAACCTCATGCAATTAAAATAAGCTTAGTCTATAACCAAGAAATAATTGAAGCTCTTGTCAATGAACTTCCAGGAAATTTACCCATAGTTTTAGATCCAATACTTGAAAGCTGGGATGGCTATAAACTAATAACACCTGAAGGATTAAAGGCATTAAAAGAA
>QMSF01000034.1 GCA_003649565.1 Thermoprotei archaeon
CTATATCATAATTAAAATCTATTTATAGCTTTCCTACTAGTTAGTGTAAATTTTCTCTCTGCCCATCATCATGCGGGGAAAAATTTTTTACTGTTAAATGAAGCTTAATAGTGTTGGTGGCTGGGTTTGTACGAAACCTTGATTTTAACTGACGACGAGGTTAAGCAGCTTTTAGAAATGCCTGAAGTTCTCAATGCCGTTGAGGGTGCTTTCAGGGAGAAAGGACTTGGCAAAGTGCAGATGCCTCCTAAGGTTTATGTGTTCTATAAGAAGTATGATGGCGATTTAAGGGTCATGCCCTCTTACCTTGAGGGCCTTGATGTATCGGCGGTTAAGGTTGTAAATGTTCATCCTCAGAATAAGCGTAAATATGGCTTGCCAACAGTTATGGCTGTTGTCTTGCTTATTGATCCTAAGACTGGGTTTCCTCTGTCTATAATGGGTGGCAGTTGGCTTACAGCTATGAGGACTGGTGCTGCTGGCGGTGTTGCTGCTAAATATCTTGCTCGTGAGGACTCTGAGACTATATGCTTCATTGGCGCTGGAATGCAGGCTAGGACTCAGCTCTTGGCTTTAAGCATAGTCCTAAAGAACATTAAGACCATTAAGGTCTACGATTTAGTGAAAGAAGCCTCTAAACTCTTTGCTGACTACGCTTCAAAGGTTGTTAATGGAGTTAAAGTGGAGATATGCGATTCTCCGAAAGATGCTGTTAGCAATGCAGATGTAGTCGTTACTGTCACTCCTTCGAGGCAGCCAATAGTAATGTCGAATTGGGTGGGCAAAGGAGTTCACTTTAACTGTATAGGCGCTGATGCTCCTGGCAAGGAGGAGCTTGATCCGAATATCTTGCTTAGAGCGAAGATAGTTGTAGATGACATGGAGCAAGCTATTCATAGCGGCGAGGTTAATGTGCCCATAGCGAAGGGCATTCTTAGAAAGGATCAAATTTATGGTGAAATAGGAGAGGTCGTCGCCGGCATCAAGAAGGGCAGAGAAGCGGGAGATGAAGTAACAGTCTTTGTGTCGACTGGGCTGGCCATACAGGATGCTGTTACAGCTAAGCTAGCTTATGATAAAGCCATGTCTAAAGGGTTAGGGAGGAGATTAAGGCTTGCCGCTTAGCTCTTGAAGTACTTTATGAAGAAATCTCTGCCTATGCTTGCCTCAACTATCTTTTCTATTAATTTGATTACAAAAAGCGAGGTAACAAGACCGCCTAAGATAACTGATGATAAAACGAATATTGTTATTGCTGACATCATGAGTAGGCTGTAGAGATAATATTCGGCTATTGCTATTAAAACAAGGGAGACCATTACCACTATTAACATTATCTTACATGCTTTACCGAGATTTTTACGGAGCTTTGCTCCAGCTTTCCCGATGGCTGATGTTATCAGTAATATCGGTGCTATGTAGAATAACCCTATGAGGAAAGATGCTATGAAGCCTGACGTCATTACCGCGACTTCAGGATTGAAGGTTGGAAGAGGATACGCCATATAGGCTATTTTCAGCGAGAATATTAGTGGTCTTAGGAGAACTCTCGTTACAGCTTTGAGCGGCTCATTGTAGTGTATGTACTCTGCTATCATTGGGCTCCAGGGGTAGTATAACTCATTGAAGACTTGAAGAAAACATGAGCCAGCGAATGTGGATGCAACGTATTGGTCCCTGAAAGACCTTAACAATTGAACTTCTGGTGCTAGCTCACTGCCATAAGCTACAGTTGCTATAATGCATTTGCTTGGAGGACCGCCTCTCTTAATGATTACAAAGATCTTTGATGTTGACTCGCCATAACTGTTACAAGCTTTAACGGTTATTGTATGCTCTCCCTCCGATTCAAGGCTTGTATCCAATGTTACATGCCAAGGAGGTGAAGTCTTAGACGCTATGAGCTTATTGTCTATGTAAAAGTCAACTCTGCTTACTTGTCCTTCTACATCTATAGCTATTGTTACAACACCTGAAATAACGCTGTTGTTAGATGGACTTGTAACAATGATGGTAGGTGGGCTGACGACTTCGACTTGCATGGATGAAGAGGCAAAGCCAGCCTCCGTTTTTGCTATCACCTTTACTTCATGGGTACCAATAGAGCAATCTTCAAAAAGCGCTCTCCATGGAGGTGATGTCTTATTAACTATGAGGCTGCCATCAAGAAGAAAGGCCACGCTTTGCACTCTTGAGGCTGACGTCACGACAACTTCGACAACAAAGGTTTTAGGCACAATAGTCGAGTCAGGTTTCGTGAAGATTATGTTTACTCCTTGTACAGCGAATTGATAGGTAAACTCTATGGAGGGGGTTGGGGCTTCACTATTGTAGATTATCGTAATTTCCTTATTTTCTTTGTCGATGTTATATGTGTACGAGCCATTACATATAACTCTCTTGATTTCAGCTTCAAGAGGCAGCTTTACTATAATCGTCGTAAATGGTTTTACCTTATCAACTTTAAATACGTCTGAGAAATCTAGCGTGTGAAGAGCATTGTAGCTTGAGAAGAAGCCTGACGCTTTTACCTTTAGTACTGCTTTTTGCTCTATTACGACTTTTCCATACCAAGGGATATAATGCTTAGAAGTCATGAAGGCTATTGCCAGTACCTTAGCCTCTCTTCTGCTTAATAGGTTGTTTATAATGTGGGAGTAATTGGTCGAATTCAACGCTTGTTTTAGTAGTTTAAGGGTATTTTCTTCGCTTAAATTAACATTAAATTTGTACATGTGGGTTTTATAGACGTGTTGTTCATCCATTAGCTTTAAGGATGTTGTATTTAACCATTTTTCGATATGGTTAATTATCTCAGAGAGCCTTTGCTTGGATTCGTCGATGTCGCATTCCCCTATTACCACGGTTAGCCCTTGATTTAAACTGTATGAAGCTGTAGCTGTTTCTACTAGTATTGAAGCTGTGCTTAATTGAATGTCAGTCTCATTAAAGACGTCTTCTTCTAATGGTATTCCTGATCGTATGCCTGAAATCACTATTGTCATAGTTATATCTGGTGTTGTTTCAATCTCGGTGTAGCATTGGAGTTGTTGACTCGACTGGGCATGAGCCATGCAGAGCATGCTGATTATTACGATGAAGGCTAAGATGCCTGTGAGAGTTACACTGCGCATTTTTGCCCACCCATGGGGTCTTATTGACGAGAGGCCGGGCTTAATTGATAGAGTGTATCGTGAAGATTCATAGCCATAAACCTCTATTGTATACCATCCACTTTCAATAGTGGTAATTACAATAACTTCGTTTGTTATGCCGGGCAATTCGGAATATGCTATTAGTAGCCCGTAAGGATCATAGATGTATAGATCTAAGTCGCCATTTAAAGGTTCAAGAGTTACAATGTAAGTTGAAAAGGCCTCAAGCTCCACATAGTAAATGTCAGATGCTCCTTGACTAACCTCACCTTCCACTTTTTCGCCAACTGATATTTGATGCTCCTCTATGTTTGTAATATGCTTTTGAATTGATATTTGGTATTCAGACGTCGTATAACCGTAGACCTCTATTATGCATGTCGCATCTTCATATACCTCTATAATCACGATGTCCTGTTCTCCCTCACCATTGGTTGATGAGGCTATTTGATAGCCCCATTCGTCATAGACGTATAGGTCTGGGTCTCCGCTTAGTGGTTCAAGCACTATTATGTACTCGCCTGGCTCTAAGTTTGCAATGTAGAATGTCGATGAGCCCTCATCGACATGGCCTTGCCTGGTTTCGCCTATCGCTATTTCATTCCATGAAAGCTCCAGCGTCTCTATCTTTAATGTGAATGTTGATGTTTCATAGCCGTATATTTCTATTACGTAGTCTCCAGTGATGTCAGCTGTAAAGTCTATTACTTCATGTGTTAGACCTAGCTCAAAGGATTCTGCTATTGGTATACCCCATGGGTTATAGACAGTTACATCTGGGTCTCCGCTTTGAGGGGTCACGGTTAGTCTGTATATCTCGCCTTCTCGTAATTCGACTATGTAGATTATCGACGAACCCTCGTGAACGTAGCCTTGATGTTCCTCGCCGACAGTTATTCTTCTACTTTCAGTGACCTCTTGCTTTGCTACTTCCCTTACATCTATTTGGAATGTTGCTTGAGGATCTCCATGAATGTAGACCTTGTAGTATCCTGTATAGCTAGCTTGAATTGTTACGCTATCTGGTCCTGGCTTGCTGGATTCATTGATTAAAGTGTTGTTGTAATCGTATATTTTGATGTTGACTTCTCCGGTTATGGATGTCAGCGAGAAGTTGTAGATTTTATTTTCCTCTAGGTGTACAAAGAATTCATCAAACCCTTTTTCGCTTAGAGTGAACTCATAGGTTTCACCGACAGTTATGTATCTTGCCTTAGATGTTTGCTCTGTTTGATTAGGCTCAAGAATATAGTATAGGAAAAGACCATAGTTCATGCAGTTTTCTATGTACAACATGTAATCTGGTGAGACATAACCTAGAGGAGAGTCACCTGTAGCTTCAGCCATAACCCAACCCCATTCTCCGTTTAAGGTGAAGAAGTGAACTGGGTATCCAGGGTTATAGCCTGGTAAGTATACTAGAACTGTTGCATGTCCTCCTTCGAAGGGATTGCTCATTGCGATTATTGCACATCTTATGCCAGCCGCCATGTACATTGTCGCTAAGAGAATAGCGTGATCCTCACAGTCGCCATAAGCCACTCCTTCTTCAATTATTGAGTGCATTGTTTCATCGGCATTCCTAGCAAACTCTGAATAGCCTTTTACTGGTAGTTGGTCATTTTCATGATCATATTTATACTCGACTTTCTCTTGGACATAGCGAAGTATCGCTTCAGCTCTCTCCTCTATATTCTCGTATTGTGCTTTGAATTCAAGGCCTTTCTGCCATGCTAATTCAGCATATTCCCCGCTTCCTTCTTCAAGTATTATGGGGTACATTGTTTTAGGGTCATATTCCGGTGTGATCCTCAAATAACCATTATCGCCATAAGCATTAGTTCTACAAACCCCCCAATCATCGTATACTTCGCCATCTCGCTCTATGAAGTTTTGAGAAGGAGAGGCGTAAATGAATGTTATGTTTATGAGTAGAAAGGCGAGAAGAGCGAAGACCACAAAGACTTGTGGTCTCACTTTTAGCACCTATCATGATTTTTCAGGGCTGGAGCAAAGCTCCATAATAAAGAGGGCTTTCATCTTTAATATAGGCATCGCTCTAATTGGGTTCATTAAGGTATCTATATCTTCCAATCGGGTAATGATCTATCACCTACTATGACCCCTTTCACTAAGAAAACTACGAGTAAAATGAACGTTGTAATGGTGTATACTGTAGCGTATGGGAGAAAACATTTTAGACTGAAATCAACGTCAAAGCTTTTACATATTATTGAGAAGATTGCTGAATAGAGAAGATAACATATTATGATTCTTAAAGTGCAAGTTAATGCATCAAGGGTTTCATTTCCAATTCTCAGGCTTAATAGGTATTTCAGCATGTTTGAGAGATCTCCTGCAAATGGCATGTAAATGTTCTTGAAAAGTTGAGCTAATGCAACACCACTTATTATGCTGGGCACCATGACTATTGAGAAGATTGTTGGTAATGATAGTATCAAAGCGAGAACCACCACTGGTAGCAGCATTTTTGGGTTTTGAACGAAAGCCTTCAGTATATGTGGGAAGTATCGTCTAAACCATGCTCCATAGCCCATGAACCATCTCTTTCTCTGTTCTATCCATGATCTCCACGAATTAGGCGGCTCCACGGAGACTTCAAGGTCTTTAAGTATTGTAAAGCTCTTATTCTTAAGGAAAGCTCTCGTGCCTAGATCTATGTCTTCCTGTATGACGCGTTGAAAGCCTCCAAGTTCCTCCAATACGCTTCTTTTTGTGGCGAAGGCTGCTCCGCTTAATGCAAAGCATTTACCTGTGAGTTTAGAGAAGAGGCTATACGAAAAACTGTACATTACGTCATCAAGCCTGATAAGTCTAGATCTTAGTGAGCCATCGTACCTCGTGATTTCCTTGTACTCAACAATGTCATGGTGTTTTAATGCTTCAAGAGTGCTTGACATAAAGACGTCGGGGTCACTTTTTATCATGACGTCAGAGTCCAAGAAAAGTATGTTATTGGCTTTTGCTTCTCTTAATGCTCTATTTAATGCATTGGCCTTTCCTTGCCTATTTCCATTGACTATGAACTTTATGTTTTTAAATCTCGACTTTAAATCGAATATTTCAGGTTGAGGTTCATCAACTACGACTATTACCTCCACGTTGGCTGATCTAACATTATTGAGAGAAGATAGTAAGCTTGGAAGTACATGCGACATTCGATATACTGGTATTAATATGCTTAGGTCTGGTTTGTCCCTCATAGGGCTTCCCAGACGCTTTAAAGATGTTTTTGTTTTGGTTATAAGGCCGGAAAGCTGATTAAGATTTATGATTTTTACTTTCTTCTCTCTTTATGACTCCTGCTTCTATGAGTTTTTTCAGTGCTTTATTGAGTGCAATTCTTATTGCTTTTCTTCTCGTGACATCTCCGAATAAGGCTACAGCTGCTTTCCTAATACTCCCTGCTTCGGCGACTTTCTTGATTATTACCATGTCTCTGGGGTGAAGCTTTATGCCATAGCGTATTGCGATGCTAGCTATATCAACAGGCTTTAAGCCTAGGTACTTGGATTCCTCCTTTGCTTCTGAGCCTTCTATTTTCCTTAAAACTCTAAATCTTATAATTGTGACTTTATCATCAGGGCTTAATCTTCCATATATCCTCTCAAGATTTTCGATTAACTGTTTTTTGCTTTGAAAGCCATCCTGCTTAGCATCTTCATCTGTTAATTCACGGACTTGCTTCACTTCAACGTCAGTTATTTCAAGCTCTGCGAGTACCCTTCCACCACTATGGAGCAGGACTTGCTTCTTCTTTGGTTTGACTACTCCGAGTCTTATGGTTGCTGTCTTAATGCCTGCTAGTACTAGATCAGCGAAGTCCTTTTTCAGCATGATGTGTCTGCCTAGAAAACCGAGCTTAGCTTTTTTCAAAGGCATCATCCTCTTCATGCGCCAGACTATCTTGGGGCATCTCAAATGAATGCCACTTATATGTTGAAGAGCTAATCTTTTTAGTTTAGCTTCATCATGGTTAAAGGGCGGTGGGTCTCGATCATGGCTTTTGGAGAGTTAAACCATCTTACCGATGGACTTAGGAAGCTTAAAAATGGAGCTTTATTCGCGTTAATCGCCATGGTACTCTTCATAGCTTCAAAGTTTTTCTCTATAAACGTTTGGATTGGCTTTATGTGGTGGCCTTATCATAGCATTGCTTTACCACTAGGTCTGTCGCTAATAGTTGTAGTCTTTGCGTTGGCGTTTGCAATCATAGCTTTAGCTTTATGGTTTGCGGCAATCGGTAACTTCAAGAGATATTCAAAGAGATACGCTGTTGGAAAGGTAGGTCTTATCTTGCAGGTTGTCGCTTTAACCCTATTGGCTGTTGGCTCTTTACTGTATTTCAACCTTCGTATAACGGCTCCGCCGTCTCCATTAATGATCATAAGTGCTGGTGGAGCCATAGCTATGCTATTCATAGGCATTATATTTGGCATTGTTGGTAGTATCC
>QMSF01000035.1 GCA_003649565.1 Thermoprotei archaeon
ACGCTCATTAAAAACTTCTATCTTCAGCCAGATACTCCTGCCCGAAGATGCATAACTACCTATATAGTCGTGCTGTGGCTCCTCCCACACATCCTCAAACCCACCACCAAAATGGTATCTGTTTGCAAATGAGTCACCTGTAGCTGTGGGGACGGCTACTAGGTAGTGAGTCTCATTAACCTCCTTTACAGCCCACACCTCCTCACTAGGACAACGATATAATGTTAACGTGTATAGTGGAACGAATTTCTCACTTAGGAATTCCTTACGACCAAATTCATCAAAAGAATAGTAAACTATCATACCCACACCTTTCAATCGTAGTGTTATATTGAATAAATACCGGTCACAATCGTACCCTAGGTATGTAACATTCTCGATAGCGATGCTAAACCTTGGTAGAGGATAATTGATATACATGTCTATTACGTCCCCAAAATAAGGGTCAGGGGTCAATACTATTCTCCCTATTTTAACGACATCGCCCCTCTCTAACCCTAGAAAGTCATATACTTCAAAGTATAACCTGCCACCAGCCGCATCTTCATAACATTCATTCACTTTCTTATACGATTCCCAAAGAGAGCTGGGGGTATAGGGTATTAGGAGGGTATCATTATCAACACGTAGAGCACAGTCTATGTCGGCCGAGAAGCACTCCTCATAAAGTTCTCCTACACGGCACTCGATCGTCGAACCGTGGCGCTTCCACTCTAGGTTCGTCCTTACTGCCAAGAATAATATTAATGACCGCCAGCTTCCCATTTTATCCCTCCATTCGAGGAGTGATAAATATTGTCTTAGTATTGTACTATTTGGTTCAACCCATCCTAATACCTCGAAGTAATATTGTTTTCCGTTTTTTATGAAACAAAATGAATAAGTCCCGTTAATTACCCTTAGAGTAACTTCTTTTTTATTCTCTTCCTGAATCACGCCTAACACTACTATGAAAGTGAAGAATAGAATTGTTCCTACTCCTATAACTTTTAGAACCTTAGTCGTCTTCATGCTTAGCATACCCCCTTAGGTGTGACTACTGGAACTACTCCGCCCCTAACCTTGCCTAGGATAAGCCTCCCCTCAACCTCTAGCCTATACCTCCTACCTCTAACATAAGGCTTCGCTAGTTTAAGCTCCCATGACCTCTTGCTCCTCGGAGGCATCCTCCTGAAGAAGACAACCTTGCTAGCTAGCTCCTCCCCATGTATGATTTTAGTGAACTCCCAGAAGAGAATCTTTCTACGAATTCGAAGGGGGTGGGGGTAGAGCATGGCTAGAGTTACTGCGTTGATCTCAACGGGGAATATTGTTTTATTGAAAAGTTCTACACGTATAATCCTCTCTCCTAAAGGATACATGTTCAAGAGATCTAGCACAACACCCATCAAGTATATTGTGTAATGGATGAGATATAAACCTTCCAATATGAGTACTAACGAGAAATTTCCTCTTGCAGAATATGCTGAATCCCTGATTAACTTTTATTCATAAATTCATAGTGGAAAGTTTTTAGTGCTCGAGACTTTTGACTATGGCTTCTGCTTCTTTGGCACGCTCGAATGCATGTATTAATCTCGCTAGATGCGCTAGTGGTGCTATTATGGGGGTTATTGCGATTAGATTTGCTATGAACATTGCTTGTATGCGGATGCTATCTATAAAGGCTTCATCTGGTGCATAGAGGAAGTTGGCAATATTAATGGCTAACTGATTTACAAGACTCATGATTAAAATGCCCAAAGCATAAATGAGCATTGTTGATTTGTAGAGTCTTTCAGTACGTTCTCTTTCGCTTGGGTAGAGTATTGCAGAGGCTAGGAATAATCCTGAGCCTATTCCACCAAGTAGCAAGACCATAGGATTGCTTGTTAGCATCGATGCCATGCATAAGACTGTGATAACAGTGATATGCCCTAAACATGCTTCTAATGCCTCCTTATTGACTAAACGGGCTAAGGCTAGTAAGATGGCCCCTGATGCTAATGTAAGCCATATTGGGTGAAGCCTTAACAGCTCATAAGCACAGTAAGCTGGGACTACTTGAACAATTACTGCTGGCAGGCCTAATTTGAGCCTATGCCTTCTACTAGGAGCTCCGCATAAGGCTACGATTGTTGATAATAATGGTAATCCCAGCCAGGCATAGTCAAGCAACGTTCTCTCAAAGCTTGCTTCAAGCCTAATAGTGCCTTCACCTATTAGAATGCCTCTAGGCGATTTGATCATGGCTTTAACCTTATACTCGCCAGCTAGGGGTACCTCTAAAGTCCATTGCTCCTCATAGTTATTCCCTTCAAGCTTAAACTCAAGACCACCTATGCTGAACTTCAACGTATATGGTGGCTTGTAAACACAAGTCACATTAATTAAGCCGAACGCGGTTCGTTCAAGCCTCAGCCATGCAGTCTCTTCACGAGCTACATAGTGCTCAAAGGTTAGGAGGCGTTTATCGACCCCGAGCCTACTAATGATTTTGCCGTTCTCTAACGACCATGAAAATTCATAATCTTTAACAACCTCATTAGACCACTTAATAATGCTTATACTCACGATCCTAGGCTCCTGCTTAACGACGATAGCGGGAACGATGGTTGCGTTTATGAATGCCGGTCTGAAGGCGATGAGGGTCTCGATGTTGAACCATTCTGAGAAGCTAAGGCTTGTGAAGTCTTCATAGGAGTAGTTTCTAAGCACTAGCTTAGCCCGAACCTTCGCGTATGTATCCCGAGCATTCTCAAGTAACCACCTAGCCTTTCCAGCATCCTTGAAGAGGCATAACCACATGGCAGTAGCCTTTATTGAGGGCCTCGAGGAGTTTCTAATCCATGAGATCGCATAACCTAGATCGAAGTCTCTAAGCATATTCTCGCTAACATTATAGCCTAAGAGCCTAAGCGTCATAACTATGTAGTAAGCCTTGTCAAAGGTATTGGCTTTGATAAGCTCGTGTAGTAGAAGGCTTGCATTAACCTCAAATCTAGCACCTATAACCTTGAGGAGCCATGTAGCATACAACGTCGCCTCAGGGTTAAAACTAACCTCACTAGGCGTTTGAGAGAAGTACCCATTTCGCCTACATGCTAAGATAAAGCTTAACCCTACTTCATCAAGCTCTATGCCGTAAAGAGATTTGAGAAGAAGCTCTCGAGCAATTTCAGAACATACCAAAGCCTTGGCTTCATATGGTGGTCTTGGAACATACTCTACATGCCTTACCTCACCATAATCTACAGCCTCAAGGGTTAGTATTATTGAGTGCTCTCCCTTTGCAAGGATCGTGCTATTACTAGGCAAGAGGTTTGACAAAAATAATCCTAATATAATAATTAGTAGCGTTCCCCAAAGGTTCGGGGTATGACTACCTATAACCCTCATACCTAACACCACCAGCCTCCTCTTTAACCCTCTTTACCACGAAATATGCTGAAGTGACCACAATTAAGACCAAGCTGATGGTGTAAAGCTCTCTTAATCTTGGAGTGTATAGTATGCGTATGAAGGAGTCTAAAGGCAGTCGTTCGAGAAGGCTTAGTGTTATTGATGCATAGGCGTATGCAAGGTCTTCAAGATCCTTAGGCTTATAGGAGAGCCAGTAGTCAATAAGCTTCTCAGGGTCATCACTATAAAGCCTTACAGAGCCCCAGTCCAAGCGCTCTAAAAGGCTTAATAGCTGGGATCCGAGTTGCTCTGAGTAGCCTTTAACTTTAAGCATGAGAGCTAATAGAGTGCCTACATAATGGGCGCATTTCTCAAGCTTATTGTGAAGCATGGAATCGTAGGCAAGGCGGTAGTAGGCTAGTAGTGTCTCGCGATGATCAGCAACATCAAGCTTAATCGCTTGAGTAGCTGAGAGCTTAATCACCCGCTCGTAGGGAGCTAGAGCATCATGGACTTTAGAGTGAGCAAGTACCAAGCATGCGATCTCACCTGCATAGCTAGGTATGAAAGCATTTGCCATTAGGATGACCAGCATCAAGCTTAAGGCTACCATGAGGTAGAAGCAAGGGAGTAGAAAAGAAGACTTACAGGATAGTGTTAAAGATAGAATCTTCATGAGAGATAAGCAGAGGGATTAAAACCATACTCCTCTTCGAGGGTATAACTTTAAACTGATAATTTATCTTCACAAGCGTAATTCCGTGTAGACGCCAATTTATATAGTACCTATATCTTTTAAATACTAGGTACCATGTATAAAAGGTGAATATGTTTGTGGGACGAGGCTGAAAGGCTTATCGAGCATATTAAGAATCGCGGACCTAGAAAAGTATTCTACGTTGGAAAAAGCAAAGATGGCAGATATTACGGTAGAGGGAGGATCAGCGCCCCCAAGAAGTTTATTGGTAAGAAGGTATACATAGTTACTGAGGAGGAGCTTCAAGAGCTTTCTAGATTACTTGTTAGGTTAAATGCCCTTAAGGACTTCTTCGTCGCTTTCTTGAACTCTGAAAAGTGCCCGAAGATGTTCAATATTGTTGGCGAGACATGGAATCCAGTTACAGGATGTATACATAATTGTAATTACTGTTGGGCACGGAAGCTGGCATTATCGAAGCTTCGAAACTCCAGAAGGTATCGTAATGGCTTTATACCTCGGCTTAATCCTGAAGAATTTAGAAAAAGCTTTAAAGGAGGGATAGTCTTCGTCAGTGACATGGGGGATCTATTTAATGTGCATGTTAAAGATGAATGGATCATGCGGGTTATAAGGCATATAAGGAAGTTCCCAGACACCTTCTTCCTCTTCCTCACGAAAAATCCAGCGAGATATCAAGAATTCATAGGGCACTTTCCGAGGAATGTGATCTTAGGGACCACCATCGAGACAGATGATGATGACTTATATCTCAAACATCGCATTTCTTCGGCTCCCATTCCTAGCCGACGTTATAAGGCTATGAAGGAGCTCAACTGGCCTTGCAAGTTCGTCTCTATCGAGCCGATACTTGACTTCAACTTAGATAATTTCGTGAAATGGATCCGGGATATAGCTCCCTTCATGGTTTATGTAGGTTATGACAACTACAATAATAAGCTCCCAGAGCCATCACTCAAGAAGACTATGGCGCTTATCGAGAAGTTATCAAGGTTTACACTTGTAGTGAGAAAAACCATCAGACCAGCTTGGTTCGAGAGTATGGAAAGCTATATTGATTTCTCTAAGTCGGCGAAAAACTCGAATGAGGCTGGGGTGAAGCAGAATGTCCGAGAGAATAAGAAGCGAGAGGTATGAGAGATTTGAACAGTACCTCTACAAGTTAAGAGAACTTGCACTAGGCATTATGGATAACCTTGATGATAACGATAAAAGAATTATCCGGGGCTTTTTCAAGAGACAGTATCCTTCCCCAAGAGAGCATTATTGGAGCATTAAGAAGCTATACTGTTTCGCTATGTTTCTGCCAGTATTTCTACAGATTGGCCTAAGCTACTTTGATAAGCTCATATACATAGATACGCATGCAGGCCCTGGACTAGCTAAGATTGGACCTGAAGAGGATGAGTTTGTTCCTGGATCACCACTAATAGCCCTAAAATGGCCTGAAATAATCGCAGAGACCTGCAAACCTTTCAGGAAGATACAACGTGGCTTTGATGAATATGTCCTAGTAGATAAGGATCCTCAGGTACATAATATATTACATAGAATAATTAATAATGTTGCGAAAGATAAAGAGGTCGCAGTAATCAACAGTGATTCCAACCACTACCTGCCCTCGCTAGCTAAGAGGATAAGTAAAGAGCAGGCGAAAAAGAGAGTTCTAGCTCTCCTTTTCGTAGATCCCTTTGGAATAATCAAGTCCCAACTTAGCTATAGTGCATTATCATCTCTATTAGGCGGCGATTGTAAAGTTGACGTAGTAATGAACATAATGTCAAGTATGTTAGCCCGTGGACTATCATATCAGCTTAACTCTAACTACCTCAAATATAAAGACACTGTTCGTCTCTTATTTAATGACCTTCCTAGCAGGGTAAGAGGTCTCTCTCTTTTCGAATATTGCCTTAAGAAACCCTCACCAAAGGCTAGTATCTCACGCGACGACGTAGTTCAGGCCTATATACATTTATTCAAAAGCTTTAGGTACCAGACCATATTTTGCGTACCTGTCGAGTTTCGAGAAGGTCAGATACTCTATCATTTAATCCTTGCTTCAAAAAGTCGTGGGGCTCGGAGATGGCTAGGTAATTATGTAAATTATATAGAATCTCAGTTACCACAAGGCTACGAGAGTCTCAAAGCGAAATGGTTTAAGGTATCTGGAAAGGGCCTTTACAAATGGCTCTCTTAGAATTCTGACCGGAATTATCTTAAGAAGCAATCTTAAGAGCCCGCCTAAGAGCGGGTACGCTCCTATAATCACAGTTGCTCTCCCAGTATCCCTTCTGATTCGATAGCTAAGGTCTCAAGGGATGGGTATAATACATCAACAAATTCTGGATGAGTGAACCTTAGCATGTATTTTGCCTCCTCCTCATATTTGATAATGGGTTTAGGTCATGTAGACGACTTCCTTCTCTCCATCCGATACTATTATAGCCTTTTTCATGCATTAATACTGCCACTTGATAAATCCTGTAGGGCACGTGAGGTAGAGAGAATACACCTCAACTCTCAAGTTGATAAATCCTCCGTAGAACGACTAAACTTCAGTCATTAAGAGAGCCTCAGCTAATGTTTCAGGCTTCTTATCCCCCACCTTCCTCCTAACCTTCTTCACACGCTTAATCTTAGCCCTCCTAATCTTCCTCGGCTTAGCCCCTGCCTTAGGCCTCCTCCTAAGCTTGTAAGCACTAGCCCCAATTGCTGGTGCTATCATGAATGGCATAGCTTTAAGCAAGGCTTCGGGAATTATCTCATAAGTTCTACCAATACTTATTACACCACCTTCCCAATAGATGACCTTCTTGAAGTTAGAGCCTACGATTTCAATCTCGTAAGCGCAGTAGGGCAGGTCTTCAAGAATGTAAGAGGTCTCTCCTGTAAGCAACCATGTATGATTCGTTCCAAGTAGCTTAACTCTAATTGTTAGGCTTCTAGGAGCTTGTATGAGCATACCGCCTACAAGAACTCTTAGCCTGTAAGTGCCGTTAGGCACTAGCTGAAATTCGCCAACACACAAGCCCATGCGATAGACTTTGACCAGAACCTTTGAGGCATTAGTCCTTACAAGCCAGTAAGTCTCATTATAAAGTTCAGCCTTACCACCTATGGTAATCACTTGGACCTTATCGCTTATGGGCTCGCCGTACTGATTAACGACAATTAGCCAGAGTTCACCAGCTCGAACCATAGGCATCATAGATATGAGCGTGGATAGTACTAGTAGTAACCATAGCCTCACAGCTCATCACCTATAGCAAGCAAGTCCATAAAGCCCAAGTCACGATATGACTTAATGACTCGGACTAGGGCTTTCTCAATCTCCGCGGACTTATAGCCCTTAGGCATAAGCTCATTAAGAAGCCTTTTGAGAATATCTTGAAGCACATCTCTAAGTCTCTCCCTCTCTATGACTGGATAATTCCGCCTTAGATAGTCGTAGATAGCCTTCAATAGCTCATTAGA
>QMSF01000036.1 GCA_003649565.1 Thermoprotei archaeon
CAACCTCAAGAACGTAAATCTTTCAGCAGTGTTTATAGAGCAGGCGGAGGAATTCGACACTGACGAGCAATTTCAGCTTCTGCGAGGCCGTATCCGACGCCGGAACGCCCCCTACCATCAGATAAACATTGCTGCTAATACGAACGGCCACAACTGGATATGGAAGCTCTGGAAGAATAATCCACCATCCAGAGCATATGAGCTGATAGAGGCTAACAGTTTTGAGAACGCAGACAACCTTCCTCGCGACACTATCGAGGACTGGGAGAGGATGCGTATAGACGCACCGAACCAGTATAAGCGCTATATTCTTAACTCCTGGGAAGAAAGCACTGGAGACGACTATCTCTTCACCTGGGAGATGCTCGATACATCCCGCAAGCTTCATATGCCCAGAGAGAGCCACAAGACAATAATAGGCGTGGACGTTGCCCGTTTTGGCAGCGACAAGACAGCCTTCGCGGCCATAAGAGATACTGGCCACGACCGCTGGGAACAGATACTCAGTGAAGCTTATGACAAGAAAGACACGCGCTGGACATTCGGCTACTACGTTGACCTGCGTAAACGCATTCGTGCACATTTTGGAGTGATCGACGATGTGGGAGTAGGCGGAGGAGTGGTCGACAGCTGCCGGGAGCTTGGACTCGACATAGTAGCCTTCATCGCAAACGCCAGGCCGAAGGACGAAGATATGTATGCGGATGCCAGGACAGAAGCTTATTTTATCTTGCGCGACCTGATAGAGACGCAGCGCCTGAAAATAGCCGATGACGAGGAACTAATAGACGAGCTTCTGACTCTCCGCTTCAAATACAAAAAAGGCCGGAGAGTGCTGGTCAGCAAGGACGAGATGAGGAAAGAGGGCGTAAAAAGTCCCGATAAGGCTGATGCTCTCATGATGATAGTGTATTATCGCAGTCGGCCGATAATGCAACAGGTCTTACGACGTCTGCCGTCAGCCATGAGAGACACAGTAAACGCCGGCTTTGGATTCTCGGAGGTGTAGAATGGGAAATAATGGAGAAGCGAAAAAGAAGGAACTCAAGACCCTGATGGTGATTAATATCGACCAGGACGGCCATACATACGTAACCGGACCGCTGGCAAAGAAGCAGCTCTGCATAAAGCACCTGTGCGCGGCTATAGAGATAGTGACCGCCTACCAGCCGTCGCCGATCATCAAACCGAAAGGCGGGATATTAAACTTTGTAAGGAGGCCGAGACACTGATGCCTAAAGCGTTTCTGCAATGCGTTCGTAGCGGAGGAAAAGTAAGGACAAAGAAGCTATCTGGTAACAGATATATGCACATCTGTAAGACAAAAGCTGGCAAGTGGGTAAAAGGGGAGATAAAGAAGAAAAAAGGAGTGCAGTAATGGCAAGACGGCGAGTTACTTCAATGAACTTCAAGAGCAAGAAAGCTTACAAGAAATGGTTGAGTTATGGCCACATGCATGTGAAAGGCTTCGGTAAGACACCAGTGAAAGTGAAAATAAAGGGGAAGTCGCATAAAGTCAAACACCGCAAGAAGTAATAGGATACAAGAGCCATGTAAAGGCTTACTATCAATGGGAGGAGGAAAATGAAAGGGGACATAAGATATACAGAGACGACCAGGCTTTTGGCATACTGTCCGAAGTGCCGCAGGACAGTAGAAACAGTGCAGACGGTTGACCGCTACAGGGATATAGCAGTAATAAAACAATACTGTTCTCGTTGCGAAAGACTGCTTCACACAGAGAGATATCCTATAGCGAGCGCGGAAGAAACAAGAAGGAGACTTTATGGGCGAACTTGAATACCGTATACAAAATACTTCAGATATCCAGGGCGAGGACGAGCAGGAATACCAGAGCCGTATAAATCTCACTCAGGAGCAGGAACTCGACATTATCAACCGCATTGAGGCCAATCTTGAGTATATCGAGAAGCAGCGTAAGGAAGACGGCTGCGAGTCTCGCTGGGCACAGTATGATAATCTCTATTGGGGCATAGTTAAGAAGAACCCCAACACAACCTTCAATCTGCACCAATTCCTCACGCTTACACGTGTCCGGAGAGTTAAATCGCGCCTTTTCCAGGCTTTCTTTGAAAGCGACCCTATTTTCAGCGTCTCGCCGCGTCCTCGCTACGCCAAAAAAGGAGGTTACGAGGCCGCAGAGAAACAAGAGCAGTTCTTGGACTATGAATTCGACAGCGAGATTATTATTCACAGCCCTGTCCGGAAAGCCTTCCACGAAGCCACACTTAAGGACGGCGGCATAGTTAAGCTCATATGGGAAAGAGATTACGAGTGGAAGAGAGTAAGAGAGAAGTATCCTGGCACAAAGAAGGGGCTTAACGACTTCCTTGAAGCCTATCCTGATGCCAGAGAGAAATATCCCTCATTTGTCAAACAGTTGGAAGACGGACATGATATAGACATCATCGTAGACAAGAAGGAGATAGTCTATGACGCACCCCGTTTTTACCATGTGCCGTTCAAGAACTTCTACATAGACCTGAATACGGAAGGCCTTTTGGGACTGCGGAAGGCGAGATTCTTCGCCGAACTCCAGAACTATACCTGGCACGAACTCCAGGAGGAAGTGGAAGAGGGGCGCTTTGACAAAGACAAAGTGGAATTGTTGCAGTGGTCTGTGAGTGCAGACGGCCGGGTTTCTCTGAGGTCTAATTATGAAGACGAGAATTATGATATTTATGAATGCAATCTCTTCTACGACATAAAAGGAAACGGCAAGCCCAAACGTATCGTTGTGTGGTATAGCCGCGAGAGAAAAGTTATTCTTTCTGCGATTCATTTCCCTTACGAACATGGGAGACCTTATTATATCCCATTCTTCATCGTAGAGGAAGAGCCAGGATGGCACCAGCCAGGACTGGCAAGAATTCTTATGCCAGCGAATATTATAGCAAACTCCATTACAAATTTTCTGCTCGATAACGCCTTCTACCGCAATACGCCACTGTTGCGCGTCTCTCCCAACAGTACTATTGCACAGCAACTCCTTGCCAAGGCATGGAAGATAGGAGACCCCCTGGTGGCAGAGAGAGGCGAAGTAGAAGCGTTCGAGCTAAATAGAGGCAACTTACTGGAGTTGGTAACGCTTCTCCAGATGAACGAACGCCACGCAGACGATAGTTCTGGCGGGTCAATAGGATATATGTCCGGCAGAGCTGATCCGACTGATCCGAAAGCACCGGCAACAAAAACTCTTGCTCTTCTTCGCGAGACAAATATAAACATAAAAGATTTTATTCTTACTCTTGTGCCTTCTTTCCAGGAGATGGCATACCAGATTTTGCAGCTCTTTGCACAATTTTGTGATAGGGCTGAATATAAAGCCAGGAAGACAGTGGGGAAAGAGGTCTTCAAAGAGATTAGCCCAGAGGAACTACGGCTTCGGACAAACATTACGCCTAATGCAATGGCTTTCTCCTTTGATAAACTCAATGAGAAGAGAGAGAACCTGGCATTGGCAGAGTTTCTTACCACCAATCCTATGGCACAGCAGTTCTTAGCCAGAGCTCCTATGGCTCAGTGGACGCTGTTCCATATTCTTATAAAGTCGTGGTCAAACAAATGGAATCAGAAAGTAGACGAGGTCTGGCCGACAAAGGAGCAGGTAGATGAGTATCTGGCTAAAATTCAAGAAAAGGCTTTTGAGAACTTCTACCAGCGGAAAGTATCAGAGTTTCAGAAACAGGCACAGCGGACGGCAAATCCGCCACAGGGACCTGCTCCCAATGCGCCAGTGCCTAATAACCCGGCAGTATTAACGCCGGAGGAGAGAGGAGGAGTAGTATGAAGTGGAATCCGATGAATATGTTCGGCTCAAAGACAAACCAAGACCTGCTTAGGAGTGCCGAGACGCAGAAAGAGCTTGCTGAACTTAAGAGAATAGGGAGAGAAATGCTTTCAGATCCCCGTTATGCGAAATACAAAGAACAGCTTGATGCTGTTTTAGGGCGGGTAATAAAAGAGCTGCTGGATTACAATCATCCTGATAACAACGTTTATGCAGTCAATGTGAGGACGATGATCCAGCAGTTGAAGGACTTGCTGGCTATTCTTAACACGCCAGTAAGCTTCCTGAACTATATTGCAATGACAGAAATGAAGCTCCAGACAGAGACAGAAAGGGGGGAATATGCCAGAAACAGAACTTAAAGATTTAGGCGAGAAATTAGGCACAACAGGACCAGTAGAGTTAGAGAAGTCGTCTAAGAAATACTACCATACTCTACCGATTGGTGTAAAGCAACTTGAGGAACTTGCTGACTACGATGTAGGTGACGAAGTGAGGATTGAGCTGGCCTGCAAAGTCAGAAGCATTTCTGAAGACGAAAATCATCGCGAGGTTACCCTGGAGATACGGAAAGGACGCGTGCTCAATCTCAAACCGGAGAGAGAGAAGGCTTTGAGGATGGGTATAAAGAAAGAGACACTGGATAAGATAAGGAAATGATAGACTATTCGCAGATAAGTATAAAAGAACTACAGGAACAATTAGCAAGGAAATTTGATGCTCTTGTCATAGCAGGTATAGACAGAAAGACAGGCAGGCACCGGATATTTTTATCTGGCAACCCTCTGACCTGTATCGGACTGTCTAAGGTGGCTCAACAGGAGATAGCGCGTAGTTTATTAACCGAGGGAACCCTGGGCAACCAGGCCCCAAAAAAGGAGGAGTGATGCAATTAACTCAAGAGCAAATCCAGGCACATGCAGAAGAAAGAGGTATTTCCTTTGAGGAGGCTAAAGCCGAACTTGAGGCGAAAACTGCTCTCGAAAACAGGGCGCAGGAGGAAGGCAAGACTGTAGAAGAGCTGGTAGAGGAGGAGAAGGAACTCACCGGCCTAATCAACAAATATGGCGGTGACCCTGTCAAAATGGCCAAAGCTCTTAAGTCTTCTGCTCAGGAGGTAACCAAGATCATCGAGCGCCAGAAAGCTCTCGAAAGAGAGAAAGAAGAACTTGAGCAGCGTTTTGCGAGTTTGGCACAGGCGAATGCAGGCGGTGGGTCACAACAGCCAGCTGAGGAAAAAATCAAGGAAAACCTCAAAAGAAAGTATCCGACTCTTGATGATGACATCATTGATGCTATGGTTGAGCAACAACTTGAGACAGCCAAAGCGCTCCGGACGGAATACCTCATCGACAAGGCTTATGACCGCATAGAGATTGAAAAAGAAGCACTCAAAGACGATCCTTACTACAAGAAGTATAAGGCGGAGATAGATGATCTCATAGAAAAGCAACCTATCCAAGCTAAACTTCAGAGGGGGATTGTTAAGAGATGCCGTGATCTTATAGTCGGTCAGCATATCGATGAAGTATTGGCGGAGCGTAAGTCCAGACCTGTAGACAAGGACATCGTAGGGCAAATTAAAGGGTCAAAGCCGAGAGTAACGGGAATCGGCGGCGGCCAGGCTCCTGCTCTTACCCCGCGGCAGGCTAAACAAGCTGCTGACATGGGGATAAAAGCGGAGACATATCTCTCCCTGCTCAAGAAGCACAGGGAGAGAGCCAAGAAAGACGGTCTGCCTGAACCTGAACTTTTGACCGACCCTTGGCGTAAATAGGGACCTAATAAGGAACCTAAAGGAGGAAGACAATGGGAAAAAAGAAAGTCAAACTTGGAATGCCTTTATTATCACGTCCGTTCTTGATTGAGTGTCCAGTAGCTGCTTCTCAGGCTTTCAAACGCAGAAGCGGGCACTTCGTCAAGCTCGACTCCAACCGCAGAGCAGAGATTGCTGACTCAGGAGACAGCGAGATCATCGGCTGGGCTCTGGTAGGTGCAGATTGGACATCTTCTTCGACTGCAGGAGCAGATAAAATCACCGTCGACACTCATCCTCTGCACGTCTGGGAAATCCCTGCTGATGCGACCTTTACAGCAGCCAATCTTGCTGCTCTTATCGGCAAGACCTGCGATCTCATTGTAGATGGCAACGGCATCCAGAAAGCCGACATCGGAGAAAGTAACGAGGACGTGATAGTAATTATTGGGGGAGATGTGGATGAGCAAACGCTCTATGTCCATCTCAACCCTAATAAACTATACGCGACCGGCGTAGTGTAAGAAGGAGGTTCTGGAGATGAACATACATGCTGATTTTATAGAAGGCTGCAAGAAAGACGCCTACGAATACTACTTCGAGGAATATGACCGCGTTCCTACCTACTTCGACAAAGTAGCTGAGGAGCGGTCGTCTGACGCAGCTTACGAAAAAGGGACTGTAATCACCGGACCCGGCACTCTCGATGAGAAGCCGTATGGCGGTGATTATAAGGCCATCGGGCTATCTGAAGCCTTCACCTGGTATGCCAAGATGAGGGAGTATGGTAACCTGCTACCCATCGAGGGGTCTACTCTTGAAGACATCAAACGGAAAGCAGGGGACCTGATTAAGCAGTGGTCAAAGTATTGGGCGGAAGCTGCCCGGAATACCAAAGAAATCCTGGTATTCAACATCTTCAATTACGGAGGCTATACTTCTGGCCATGCTGCTACCTTCAATCAGAGTATCCCTGGTGGCGTTCTTGACGACCCGTCGGGAGACGGTGTCTATACCGGCACTGCAGCTGCTGTAAAACCTTTCATCTGCTTGAGCGGTAACGAATGGACTGATCCTAACGGAGACACCTACTATAATGGGCTCTCACTCGATCCTTCGCCGGAGAACTTCAAGACAGCCTACGAGCTGCTTACACGCACCAATGCTAAAACAGAGAGTGGAGCTGTAGCAGTAATCATCCCCGACACTCTTCTTTGTGCCAACAGCAAAGACGCTCTCTTGTGGAAGCAGATCTTACAGTCTGAGAAACTGGCAGGAACTAATCTCAACGATGTTAACGTGCTGAGAAACCTGGTCAACAACATCATCGACTGCCCCTTCTTGAACGATGCTTTCGCTTCTGCCAGAGCTTGGGCTTTGATGCAGTCCAAGAAGTCAATTATGATATTCCACCGTATAGAGCCTGAGTTCGACTTCTTCGAGGACAAAAAGTCTAACACCTTCTACGGCAGGATCAGGATGAGAATAGGTGCTACAGTCAGGAACGTGAAATATACCGTAGGGAGCAATTTCCCAACATCATAGTATGAATGGCGATAGTATATTCGGACATCCTGTTGGAACCTGTGACAGATGCGGCACACCAGGCCTGAAACTCTACGAGTATGAAGGCAAAGATGTGTGTGCCGCCTGCTTGCAGGTATTGCTTGACTACGAGAAAAGAGAGGCGACTGAAGCAGCCTATAAACAGCTTCATAACCTGATATCACATGCAAAAGGAGGGTGATATGGCTTTACCGAGACCCAAAAAAGGAATTGGCAGACCGAAGAAAGCTGACGAAGTTTATAGCACCAGCAACTCCAGTGAGGTAGAAGCTCTCATTGCGAAGGGTTTCCATGTCGCAGACCAGAAGCCGATTGGGGGAAAGATGGTCTATAC
>QMSF01000037.1 GCA_003649565.1 Thermoprotei archaeon
ATGACCTGGAACTCTAGCTGGCTCAGTACCTCTAGGCTTTGTAGTTACGAAGTAAGGTCCGAGAGCCGTAAACCTCTTGTAGAGCTTGCTGAAATCAACAACTAAGTCTCTGACAACAGGCAGATTAGCTAAAGGCTCTATGACATATTCTTTGCCGGGCTCGACTTCAGCTCTGCATGCTGGTCTCGCATCGCCGTTAACCATGACGGCACATGAGCCGCATCGCCATATCTTACAGCTATACCTAAATGCCAATGTGGGATCGTAATTGTCGTGGATATAGATCAATGCATCTAGAACCTTCATGCCTCGGTAGTATGGAACCTCATAGGTTTCATATCTTGGTTTTTCATCTCTTTCAGGGTCGTATCTAAATACCTTGAACTTGACTATTGGTTTTTCTTGACTCACATTCCTCCACCTCCTATACGTCTGGTGGCTTAAGCTTGATGAGCTCAACAGGCTCAGACCAGACCTTCATCTCGCCGTCAACCTTCTTTATCACTGTGTGTACGAGCCAGTTCTTGTTGTCCTTCTGCGGATAGTCGTCTCTGACATGAGCTCCTCTGCTCTCCTTTCTGAACATGGCTGCTCTCGTAACCATTTCAGCTACGGTGAGCATGTTCTCGAACTCTATTGCTTCAACCCAGTCCATTCTATACCTCCTGCTTCCATCGGGTACTCCGACTTTAGGTAGATCCTGAACCCTCATTCTCTCTATGACACCTAGAGCTTTCTTCATGGATTCTTCCGTTCTCACTATGCCGACGTTGTCCCACATGACCTCCTGTAGCTCTCTCCTGACCTTTGATGGGTGGATGTAGTCCTTTCTACCCAAGAATCCGAATATTCTATCTCTCTCCTTAGCAACCTCGCTTGGATCTAAGGGCTTGTAGTCAACGCTCTTAGCGTATTTGGCTGCGCTAATGCCTGCTCTCCAGCCGAATACTATTAGCGTGGTTATGGAGTTGCCTCCGAGTCTATTAGCTCCATGAACGCCACCCATTTCTTCGCCAGCTACGAAGAGTCCTGGAACCTTAGTTGAGCAGTCGGGCTCGGCCCTAACGCCTCCCATGAAGTAGTGGCATGTTGGGTAGACGTGTATTGGCTCTTTGGCCAAGTCTATTCCAGTCAAGAACAATATTTTCCTTCGGGTTACGCCAAGCCTACGTTCAATAACGTCTTCAGGTATGTGGCTGGCATCGAGATATACGCCGCCCCATTCGGTGCCTCTGCCTTCTCTTACTTCAGTACATATTGCTCTAGCGACAACATCTCTCTTAGCAAGCTCCATGCGTTGAGGGTCATATCTCTTCATGAAGCGCTCGCCTTTATTATTTAGCAAGTATGCTCCAATCATTCTGACGGCTTCGGTCACAAGTGTCCCACGTCTCTCAGGAGGATAGGCCAATCCCGTTGGGTGGAACTGCACCATCTCCATGTCTATGAGCTCGGCGCCAACTCTATAAGCCATGGCCCTTCCATCGCCAGTGTTCTGAACTGGATTTGATGTATACCTGTAAATTTGACCTGCACCGCCAGTCGCCAAGACTACAGCCTTGGTCTTAAAGGCTATGAGCTCTCCCTTCTTTATGTCCAAGCCAACGGCTCCGCTTATGGCACCATTAGTCGTTAGAAGGTTTGTTATCATGACTTCTTCGAATACTCTTATGTTCCTCCTCATCACTTCCCTGTTAAGTGCAACCATGTAGTGAGATCCCGCTAAGTCGCCGAGAATGACGACTCTCGCATGGGCACCGCCAGGAGCAAATTGAAAGAGTCTTCCATCTTCCTGTCTTTCGAATACTATACCCATCCTCTCAAGGTCGACGAGTCTTTCAACAGCCTCCCTTGTTAAGACGTCTACAAGCCTTTGATCATTGATGTACTCGCCTCCAACAACAGTATCTCTAAAGTGCACATCGGGGTTATCTGTTGGGTCGCCGTGACCTATAGCAACCTCCATTCCGCCGGTCGACATGACTGTAGCACCGCTCTTCCTGAAGAGGCCCTTAGAGCATATCGCAACGTCGACATTCATGTCGTCAGCCTTGATGCCAGCAAGAAGCCCCGCAGCGCCAGCGCCGACAACAAGTACATCAGTCTCGACAACGTCATCAGCAACCTCATGAAGCTTCAATATGCTCAAACCCCCTCGACTATATTGAGTTTCAGTAAGCGTTAAATACTCACAGTTTTAAAGCTTCCCCGAAGTTAAAGTATTGATAGGTGGTCGTCCTCCATGCCAGGCACGTATAAGATAGTGGTCGTCCCTGGAGACGGTATTGGTCGAGAAGTCGTGCCAGAGGCCGTAAAGGCTCTCAAAGCCTGTGAGGAAGTCATAACGGGATTAAACTTCGAGTTCATAGAGTTTGAAGCTGGAGCAATGTATTACCTAAAGAACTTAAAGGAGGAATATCCGCCCGAGCTCATACCAACATGCAGAAAGAGTCATGGAATACTCTTTGGCGCTGTCGGCTGGCAAGATGCTAGATGGCCTGATGGAACCTATGCTGGCGCAAAGCTAATCTTCGATCTGAGGTTCGGCTTAGATCTATACGCAAACGTTAGGCCATGCAAGCTCTATCCTAATGTGCCAACACCAATAAAGAAGGGACCGGAGCACATAGACATGGTTATAATAAGAGAAAACACTGAAGACCTATACCAAGGCATAGGCGGCAGACTCAATAGGGGAGGGGAATCAGAGCTAGCCATAGATGTAAGAGTCCTAACGAAGAAGGGCTGCGAAAGAGTCATAAGATACGCATTTGAGCTCGCCAGATTTAGACCTCAAGGCGCACCAATGGATGGCAAGAAGAGGGTTACATGCATTGACAAGAGCAATGTGCTAAAGGCCTGCGTATTCTGGAGAGAAATATTCAATAAAGTAGCTGAAAACTATCCCGACATTGAAAAAGATTATGCCTACATAGATGCTTGGACTCAATGGGCTGTTAGGAGACCAGAATGGTACAATGTGTGTGTCGTCACAAACATGTTTGGAGATATAATCACAGACCTAGCCGCTGCAATACAGGGAGGACTAGGATTAGCTCCAAGCCTTCAGGTAGGAGACGAATTGGCAATGGCCGAGCCAGTCCACGGCTCAGCACCCAAGTACTATGGCAAAAAAGTAACAAACCCAATGGCAGCCATACTCTCAGCAATGTGGCTCATGAGGTACTTCCACCAGAAATATGGAGATAAAGCTGCTGCCGAAGCTGCAGCAAGAATTGAAGCTGCTGTTGTAGAGGTTCTCAAGGAAGGAAAGGTCTTAACCTATGACCTCGGTGGCTCAGCTCATACAGATGAAGTCGGAGACGAGATTGCCAAGAAGATAAAGACTGTGCAAGTAACAGTCTAAACAATTTCATAACTTTCTCCTTTTTGTTACGTAAACTTAAGCTGTCTTCACGACTATTCCCACGTAAAAGTTTTATTTGGAATGACATAGGAGTCTCTACAAGGTGAGTCCTTCATGGAGTACTTCGATCTATATAGGGCTGCTATCATACAGATAGAGATTCAAAAACTAGCCTTTGAGAAGGATGACGTTAAGGTAAACCTACAACATGCACTTCAACTTCTAGACAGCGTTCAAGTATATGGACCTGTCGGCAAGGCCGCTAGAGACAAATTCGCTCCAATAAAGCTGATATGCTTCCCAGAGTACTTCCTCCAAGGCGAGCTTTTCTTCCATAAGTCAGGCTTCGGCCCGAGCGTTAAAGAGCTGAACAAGAAAGGCGTCCACGTACAGGTGCCCGGTGAGGAAACTGATAAGCTTGCCGAGAAGGCCGTAGAGCTAGATGCTTACATAAATGGAGTTGTCTTGGAGTACGACCCTGAATGGGGCGACGACTTAGTATTTAACACGTCCTTCATAATAGACCCCAATGGCAAAATAATCTTGAAGTACAGAAAGATAATGCCAGCATTACACTTCGAAACAGCTGCAAGCCCCCATGACTTGCTAGACGAATACATGAAGAAGTATGGTCAAGGGAAATCACTTCTAGAAGTAATGTTCCCAGTTGTTGAAACATCCATTGGAAAGCTTGGAGCAATAATATGCATGGACGGTCACTTCCCAGAGTGCTATAGGGCACTTGGTGTTCAAGGCGCTGAAGTGGTCATGAGACATGGATTCATGGCTAGCATGATCGATCCGCCAAGCAACATATGGGAAATACAGAACAGAGATGCTGCATGGGCAAACAGCTTCTATGTATGCGCAGCAAACATAGGAGTAGGTAGAGACGTTCCATATCCAAGAGGGATAACCGGAGGAGACTCAATGATAGTTGACTTCAATGGAAACATAGTTGCTAGAGCACCACATCCATCAGAGACCATAGTCGTCGGAACAATAAACATAAACACTCTAAGGAGAAGAAGACTGGATCCAGGTAGGAACTTCATAGCTCAACTTAGAAATGAAGTATTCCGCGAGATATACACCGATACCATATACCCGCCAAACCTATACCTGAAACCAGAAAATAGAGTACAGTACATACCAGATCTATACAAGAGAAACGTGACCTACCTAGGCATAATAGACAAATTAGTTCAAAAGAGAATATACCTTAAACCGTAACAAACACCTTTTTCACTCATCTCCCATTATTTTTCAATTTGAAAAGTCCCCACTCTTCCTTGAAGCTTTAAGGAGCTGCATCATGGTGCCAGTCTGTGATAACTTGTAGCCATAGCTTTTAATCTGAATTGCATTGTAAAATCTAATCTTGGTGCTGGCCATGTCAAGCGAGCAATTCTTCACAATAGATTGTGAAACCCACTTATGGGATCTTAGAGGTTTAAGACCCAAGCTCAAAGAGGCTGACGAGTTTCTCAAATCTCTCGAGAGAAGAGCTAAAATAATAACAGGCAAAGACGTCGATTTGACCTACGTCACAGTCGATGATCTTCTCAACATGATGAATGAAGCCGGAATAGACGTTGCAGTATGCCTAGCCCTCGGATTCAAGAAAACATTCAGGAGGATGTGGGTTCCCAATGAGCTAGTAGCTGAAGCTATGAGAAGAGCACCTGACAGGATAATAGGATTCGGCTATGTAAACCCCCTCGAAGGTGAAGCAGCTCTTCTAGAACTCGAGCGTATAGCGCTAGAACTTGGACTAAAAGGCCTAAAGCTCTATCCATTAGAGGGATTCTATCCAAATGACGAGAAAATAGCCTTCCCAGTATACGAGAAATGCGTTGAGCTAGGCATTAGAAACATAGCCTTCCACATGGGAAGAGCCGCAATGCCCAATTTAAGACTGAGATATGCGCATCCTCTATATCTAGATGATGTAGCTGAATGCTTTCCAGAGCTAAACATCATATGCTTCCATGCAGCATATCCATGGATTGACGACTTAATAGCGGTGGCAGGCAGATGCAAAAACATAATGATAGCCTTCTCCTATGTCTGCGCCCCTATAACATGGGCACCCTACTGGGTTTTAGAAATGCTAGGAAAAGTCCTTCGAGAAATAGGGCCGGATAGGATATGTTGGGGTAGTGATTGGCCCACCTATGCAAATGTTAAGGAACAGCTAGAGGTCTTGAGGAAGATAAAGATGCCTGAAGACTTACAAAAGAAGTACGGCTTCCCGGAGTTAACAGATGAAATAAAGAGAAAGTTCTTCGGAGAAAACCTGGCAAGGATCTTAGGAATCGAAGTTAAAAAGCGCATCTAGAAATTAACTGTTAACAGCCTTCCTTCTTTAATGCTTCTTAGATCCATAGGCTTGGAAAGCCTTTTCTGCAAAACCACTTTAATGTTTGAGTCTGGTGGAGCACCTTGACGAAAAGCTACGAGCTAGTTAAAACAGATGTATTAGTTATAGGCGCTGGTGGGGCTGGAACACGAGCAGCAATCGAGGCTAAGCGCAAAGGCGTCGAGGTAGCCCTCATAGCCAAAGGAGGTTTTCCTTCAGGCTGCACGCCAAGAGCAATGGGAGGATATCAAGCCGCTTATCTACCTCAAGATAGCCCCGAAGCCCACTTCCGAGACACAGTGATAGGCGGATTGTACGTGAATAATCAGAAGCTCGTCAAGATAATGGCTAATGAAGCCCTACAGAGATTAAAGGACCTCGAGGAGTTTGGCACGCAATTTATCAAAGATGAATCAGGCAATTACAGAATAATACATGCTTCAGGGACCTCGCATCCAAGAAACTTTGTTGCTGTAGCAGGAGAATTCATGAGGGGCTTAATAAATGAAGTTCAACGCCTTGGAGTCCAAATATATCCAAACGTTGTAGTGCTAGATTTGCTTAAGAAAGGAGATTCTGTTGTAGGAGCCGTAGGCTTTGACTGGAAGAACGGCTCGTTCTACGTCTTCAAGGCTAAGTCGACGATATTGGCAACAGGCGGTTTAGGCCACATGTACCCATTAACATCAAATCCACCTGATGTAGTTGGCGATGGCTATGCAATAGCCTATAGAGCTGGGGCGGAGCTCATAGACATGGAGTTCATACAATGGATGACCTGCGTCGTAGATCCGCCAAGCCTGAGGGGCTTCCCACCGCCATATGATGGCTGGGTTGCTCATGGAGCGAGATTCTACAATGCTCTAGGTGAGAGATACATGAAGAAGTACGATCGCGAAAAAATAGAGAACGTTACTAGAGACGTAGTCTGTATAGCAGCTTACAGAGAAATTAAAGCTGGCAAAGCGACGCCTCGTGGCGGCTTGTACATGGATCTCTCGGGTGTGCCAGACCAGATAGTTAAGGCTTGGGAGAAGGTCTGGAAGGCATATCAAGCATTAGGCATAGACATAACGTGGCAGCCAATAGAATGGGCTCCGGGAGTCCACCATTGTATGGGTGGAGTCAGAATAAATGAGAAATGCGAATCATCAGTTCCAGGACTATATGCTGCAGGCGAAGCAACTGGCGGAGTTCATGGTGCTAATAGGGTTGGCGGAAACGCTCTAACAGACACTCAAGTCTTTGGAGCTAGAGCTGGCGCTTATGCTGCTGAGAGAGCCAAGAGCATAGGCGAAGTCGACTTCGATGAAGGACAAGTAGAGAAGTGCATCAAAATGGTCAACGAGATATACGAGAGAAAAGAGGGCATATCAGCTTCACAGCTTAAGTCGAAGATACAGAAGATAATGGATGACTACGTTGGTGTGGTCAAAACCGGTAACGGCCTCAAAAAGGCACTAGCAGAACTTGAGAGCATAGAGGTCAACGAGCTGCCCAAGGTATATCTAGGCGACGAGAAGAGCTATCAAGCACTTGTCGAAGCTATAGACGTAATAAACATGGTATGCACAGGCAAGATAATAGCATCAGCCGCGCTATA
>QMSF01000038.1 GCA_003649565.1 Thermoprotei archaeon
AACATCAATTACTTCAAGATATTTTTAGTCATTATAATCATGGCCATACCAGCCATCATAATATCAAAGGGCATAGACAGACTAAGTGAAAAACTTGTTGGGATAAGCGCTAAAAAAGTCTTCAGAGCTTATATAACGAACTGGTTAACAGGAGCTAAGGAGGATCTTGAAGGCGTCTTTAATCATGTAGGTGTGGATTCGGAGGTTATTTGTAACCTTCTATGCATATCAGCACCTCAAAGCTCTTTAATAGGAGTCATAGCAGTGCCCTATGTTCATCCAGGACCTCTAAAAAACATAGGCAGTAGCTCATTGCCTCCTGACTTAATATTCATTATGGAGTCAATCTGTAAAACAAAGGCCCTATCGTTCCATGGCTTCACGACTCATGCATCAGATATAACGTCATCAAGAGATTATCAGTTATTCCTAGATCAAATAGCAAGAGAGTTATCTCAACCATTAAGCTCGCCATTAAATGGCCCATCAAGCCGCTTAGTCAGGATCAACGTCGATGGACTATCCGTTGGATGCCAACTCATCAAGGGATTGCCTTTAGTCTTTGTATCAGGCGATAAAGTTGGAGTTGAAGATATACCTGAAAGACTGAGAATTGAAGTTGAAAGTGAAGTTGAAAAAATATATGGTGTAAAGCCTATTCTCATAAATGCTCATAATTCTTATGAGGAAGAGCCACAAATGGATCTTGAGAAGCTCAGGAAGGGCATTATCGATGTTATAGGTCTTGCATTTAAGAGTTCATCCTATGATCCAATAAAAATTGGAATAGGCAGAGTTAAGCCTGCTCATTATGGCAAGAGCTATGGGCTAGGCGATGCTGGGATAGGTGCTCTAATTATAGAGTTTAAAGGTTTAAAATACTGCTATCTCATGATAGATGCGAACAATGCCGACAAAAAGTTTAGAAGCACCATTACATCTATGGTGAAATCCCTAGGATACAATGACTGTGAGCTCTTCACAACAGACAATCACTCAATAGTGCATTTAAAAGGTGTTAAGGCGAAGCGAGGCTATTACATTCTAGGTGAAAAAGTAAAAGCTGAAGAGCTTAATAATGCCGTGAAAAAAGTCCTAGAAGAAGCAGAAGCAAGCCTACAAGATGCCAATGTGATATACAAGACTGTTAAAGTGAAAGCGCATGTACTAGGAGACATAGGTCATAAAAGCATAGAGAACCTTATGGATCAAGCAGTCCAAAAGTTTAGAAGCCTAGGTTTAACTACGTATGGTTTAGCCTTGATAACATCGCTCTTGCTCTGCGCATTAACTTAACAAATCCTCAGCTTCATGTCTCAATAAACTAACAAATCCTCAAGAAGAGTCAAAGGCCAGTTTTAAAATTCACCACGCTAATATCGAACTCCCTGAGAAACTTTTTTAAAGCAGTTTTAACCTTTCTCAAGGAGTGTTATTTGAGGATTAGGGTGGTTTAATGGAGTACAAGGAGATGGCTGTAAGCTATTACAACTTTGTGCCTGAAGTCAGGGAGCTTATGGAGCTTCCAAAAAACGTGATAATTCACGACACAACGCTTAGAGAAGGCGAACAGGCAGCAGGAGTAGTCTACAAGCCTGAAAACAAGCTTGAAATAGCCAGGCTACTTGATGAAGTAGGTATTCAACAAATTGAAGCTGGTTTTCCAGCTGCATCAAAAGGCGAGCGGGAAGCACTAAAGATGATAGTTAATGACGGGCTTAACGCTAAAATATTCGGCTTTGCTCGAGCCGTTAAATCAGATATCGACGCAGTAGCCGATATTGGCGCTTACGGCCTTGTAATGTCATTTCCACCATCAGACATACACCTAAAATACAAGCTCAGGATAAGCAGAGAGGAGTATTACAATAGGGCCATCGAGCTTGTTGAGTATGCTAAAAGCCGAGGACTATATATAACGTTTAGCGCTGAAGACTCAACGAGAGCTGACTTCAACTTCCTAGTAAAGGTGTTTAATGGAATAGTTGAAGCAGGATGCGATAGAATCAGGATAGTCGACACCTTAGGCTGTATACATCCAACAGCAATGAGGTTCCTCGTAAAGAAAGTAAGAGAAGCATTGAAAAAGAAGGTTCCAATAGAGGTTCACTGTCATAACGATCATGGATTAGCTGTCGCTAACACCCTTGCAGCTGTCGAAGCTGGAGCTGAAGTATTATCAACATCTGTCTTAGGTATAGGCGAGAGGTGCGGCTTAGCGCCAACAGAGGAGGTCATAGTAGCCCTCAAAAACCTCTATGGCCTAGGCAACTTCAGAACCGAGAAGCTCTACAAATTATGCAAAGAAGTGGAGAGAATAACTGGAGTAGTCATACCACCTCATAAGCCAGTCGTAGGTGTAAATGCGTTTGCCCATGCAAGCGGCATACATCAACATGCAGTCCTCGAAAACCCCATATGCTATGAGCCTTACCCGCCAGAAATGGTTGGTCAAACAAGGAGAATAGTCATAGGGAAACTATCAGGTAAACACGCTATAAAGGCAAAGCTCGCAGAACTAGGCATTGAAGCAACTGAAGAGGAAGTCTCAAGGATAGTCGACTTGGTAAAGTCTATGAGTGAAGAGAGGAGATCCCCTCTTAGCGATCAAGAGTTCATGGAAATAGTAGACATAGTTAAAAAGAGAATATTAAATTAGGAGTGTTTTCCCTCAATTATAGCTTTTTTAACAGCCCTCGTAAACTCCTTTGTCGTTGCCTTCCCACCTAAATCGGGAGTCAGGTACTTCTTATCTCGAAGAGTCTTGGCTATGGCGTTATCGAGAAGCTTGGCAGCCTCGTTTTCTCCAAGCCACTCGAGCATCATTTTTGCTGATAGCATTGTCGCGCATGGATTAGCTACGCCCTTACCAGCTATGTCTGGGGCAGATCCATGAACTGGCTCAAATATGGCATGTTTATCGCCGACATTAGCAGCAGGCGCTATTCCCAAGCTTCCAGCCACGGCAGCAGCTTCATCTGATAGTATATCTCCGAAGAGATTCGTTGTAACTATGACATCGAACCTTTCAGGCCTTATGATCATGTTGTAAGCACAAGCATCAACATACATCTCCTCATATGAAACCTCAGGGTAATCCTTTGCGACCTCCTTGCACACCTTAGCGAATAAGCCGCAAGTCAAGCTTAAAACGTTAGACTTATGGACTATGGTGACCAACTTCTTGGGTCTCTTCAGAGCAAGCTCAAACGCCTTTCTCGCTATTCTCTCACAGCCTTTCCTTGTTATAACTCTAAGAGCAACTGCAGTGTCCCCGCCATCAGTCGTAAACTCATATCTTTTATACAGGTCCTCCGTGTTCTCTCTAACTATCACGAAGTCTATATTGCCTCGAAGACTAGGCACTCCAGGATAAGACTTAAATGGCCTTATATTAGCATAAAGGTCAAACATCTGCCTTAGCCTGACAATAACATCAGCAGCCGTCTCGCCAACAGGCCCTTTCAGCGTTGCTTCAGCTCTCCTAATAACATTAATAGTCTCTTCAGGCAAAGGCGTACCTTTAAGCTTAAGGCATCGATCACCTGCCTCAACAAAGTCAAAGGTGAACTTCAATCCTTTAACAACATCCTGAAGCGTATGGAGAACATCAATCGTGGCATCAACAACCTCAGGTCCTATACCATCACCCTTAATAACCGCAATTCTATGAGAACCCATTACCCCCATCTCCGCTTTTTAACCAACACTCAGCAAAATCCATTAAATATAAACCTTATTAATCATTAAGCAGCTGAGCATGACGAGACATATAAGGCAAAAGCTTGGCAAGAGGTTGCTTAATAAACATCATGCTGCTCTTGGAGATTCTTCGATCACATGCTGATATGAGTTGCTTACTAGTAAAGTTCATATATCTTGATCATGAAAGGTTGGATAGGGTGTCCAACTAATTGAGCAATGCTCGAGCGACTCTCAGAGTTCTCGGAGTTGATTTTAGCTATGGGACTAGAGAAGTGCTTAAGGGAATAACTGTAGCGCTTGAAGGAGGAGAGTTCATCGGTCTAATGGGACCTAACGGCTCTGGCAAAACTACTCTCCTCAAAGTCATGAACAATGTTCTAAAGCCTAAAAGAGGCACTGTTATGATCGATGAAATGGAGGTCTCGAAGCTCAAGGTAAAGGATATGGCCAAGCTTTTTGGAGTTGTGAGCCAAGAATATGAGACCTCCTTCAGCTTTACAGCCCTTGATGTAGTCCTAATGGGCAGAAACCCCTATTTAAGCAGGTTAAGAGGCGAATCTAAAAGAGACTACGAGATAGCCATTAAGTCCATGGAGCTCACTAATACCCTACATCTAGCTGATAGACCCTTCAATGAGCTCAGTGGCGGCGAGAAGCAGAGAATCATGATAGCCAGAGCATTAGCCCAAGAACCCAAAATAATGCTCTTGGATGAGCCTACATCACATCTCGATGTTAGTAGCCAAATAGAGATACTAGAGCTTCTAAAGAAGCTATGCAATGAGAAAGGGCTCTTAATCATAGCCGTCATTCACGACTTCAACTTAGCGGCATATTACTGCGATAAGATAATATTCATGAAGGATGGATGCATATACGCTATAGGCAAGCCAGAAGAGGTTTTAACCTCGAAAAACATAGAGGAGGTCTTTGGCGTTAAGGCATCTATACATCGACATCCAATGACAGGGGCAATATACGTAACCCCCCTCCCTATATTCAAGACTATTTCAGCTAAACGAGAAAAGAGAGTTCATGTGGTTTGCGGTGGAGGAACTGGCACTATTGTTCTAAAGGCACTAGTGGATGAAGGATTCAAAGTTACAGCAGGAGTCCTAAACATACTAGATTCCGATTACGAAGTCGCCATGAGTCTATGCGAGGAAGTCGTTTACGAAGCACCCTTTTCACCAATATCGGATTCATCCCATAAAAGAAATTTAGAGTTAATAGAGAAGAGTGATGCAGTGATATTAACTGACGTCCCAATAGGATGGGGAAACATCAAAAACCTCGAAGCTGTAAGCAAGGCAATAGACATGGGCAAGAAAGTCTATATGGTTGAAACTAAGATGGGCTTGGCCAAGACGAATGATAGAGATTACACTGGTGGCGAAGCATCAAAAGAGCTAGAGAGAATAGCTAAAAGAGCAATTAAAGCATCATCAATTGAAGACTTGCTGGAGCTTCTACATAAGGATTGAGCTAGAGCTCTTTCTTTCTTAATTTAACAGCAGTGCCATAGGCAAGTATTTCAGCTGCGCCTGTTGTAACCATAGAGGTCATGAACCTTAAGTTTATAACTGCATCAGCGCCAAGCTCCTTAGCCTGCTTTATCATTCTATTCATGGCTTCTCTTCTAGCATCCTCAAGAAGCTCCGTGTAATCCCTGATTTCACCACCAACAATGTTCTTCAACGCAGCTTTAATATCACGACCTATATGCCTCGCCCTAACAGTACTCCCCATGACAACGCCTAACACCTTCTCAATCTCATAGCCCGGGACGAAATCTGTAGTTACCACAATTATGTCGCTCATGAACTACACCTCCTCTATCTCCCGCTCTTTCTTACCTAAGATTATAACGGCAAGCCCTATGCATATTATTATCGCAATGATAATGTAGGCAATTACCATAGGAATTACGCCTGACAATACTGTTGAAGGTACAACGCCACTAACAAATAGTGCTATAATTATTCCCAAAGCAACTAAGAAACCACCAACGATTATTCTTGAATCTAGCTTCAAAGAGTCCACCAAATGCTCTAGGCAACTAGAAATTTATAAACTAGGCGAAAATGATCAATGAAACTTATTAAGATTACTATTATTATGAGGATTGCTATTATTACTTGATGTTGACGTTAACGTTGATCCCCATTTTTCCTGCGAGCTTAAGTCCATCTCGAAGAATATCATTGTGATCAAAGGCTAGCTTATCTGGAATCGCATTGAATTCGCCTATATCAGTCTCCTCTGATCCTCGGAGATCTCCACTAACCTCAACGACCAGGTAAGCTATAGATACGACGTGACCTCTTGGATCGCGATTAGGCTTTGAATAAACTCCTATTAGCCCTTTAATCTCGACATCCAGCCCTGTCTCTTCCTTGACTTCCCTCTTAATAGCATCTTCAACAGTCTCTCCATATTTAACAAACCCGCCCGGTAAGGCCCAATAACCTTCGTATGGTGGCTTCCTCCTCTTCACGAGAACTATGCTTCCATTTTTCCTAATGATTACAGCATCTACGGCTAAAACTGGTCTTGGCCTATTAGTGATGGAACTCTTCATGTCTTTACCCCCACAACAGTTATAAGTTAAGTGATGGAGGAGAGTAAAGAGATTACTTAGTGTTTCAGGGTGAGCTTCTTGAGATATGTAAAGCTGCTTAAAGGGAAGTTCCCAGAATTCTTCGATGCTCTCAAGAAATGGGGTGAAGTTCACGCCCCTATCAAACGCGGCAAGTTCTATGCATTTGCAAGAGTAGACTCACCAGGCGAAATAGCCTTTGAATATAATAGAACTATGATTCCACCCAAGAAGTACTTCGTAAAACCTTTTGAAGAGATCATGAAGGTAAAGATAGGCAAAGGCTATGAACTAATGGCTGAAGAACCAAGAAAGCTTGTACTCTTAGGACTTCACGCTTGTGACATTAATGCCCTGAGGATACTTGACAACGTGTACTTAGATGAACCTCAAGACCCCTATTACGCAACCAGAAGAGCAAACACCATTATAATAGGCATCTCATGCGAGCCAGATGAACACTGCTTCTGCAAGTCCATGGGTGCCGATTACGCATGGACGGGATTCGACCTCTTCCTCCATGATTTAGGAGATTCCTACATAATCAGAGTGGGTAGTCCGCGAGGAGAAGCGATAATTGAAGAGCTAAGTAACATTATTGTCGAGCCTGGGCAAGAAGACTTCATCAAACTTAGGGATTTCGAGCTTAAGAGATCAAGGATGTTTAAGAAAAACCTTAACACATCGCATTTACCTGATATAGTTGACTCGCTCTACAATAGCGATTTATGGGTCAAGTTCTCGGATAAGTGCTTAGGATGCGGCTCCTGCAATCTCGTATGTCCAACATGCAGATGTTATGATGTAACTGAGAGCGTTGACTTAAGCTTGGAGGAGGGCGTTAGAGTTAGGCGATGGGATTCATGCTTTATGAGGAGCCATGCGCTTGTCGCTGGAGGACTAAACTTTAGGCCTACAAGGCTC
>QMSF01000039.1 GCA_003649565.1 Thermoprotei archaeon
AATCTGTTGGCCCTCAACTTCAGGTTGAAGTAGAGAGGCCAAGGCTATTATTGCGCTTGAAGCAGCAAAGTCTGTTGCTATGGTTACTCCAGGACATAAATCTACGACCGCAGATGCAAATCTAAATACTCCTTTTGGTATCCCCTCTCTTGAGCCTACCAATACGTTTATTCTCTTGCCGCTTAGCAATAGCGATCTAAGCTTATCGATTATCGAGCCTATGTAGTCTCCTTCGGGCTCAAAGACTATTATGACCTCATTAGACCTCTCTCTAACGAGCTGAAATAGATCTTGAACTATAACTGGGACTTTGTAGACCTCTCTCCCATAGACTCTGCGTTGGATTTCGTATCTCGTCCATATTCCTTCGTAAACTCCATCGATAAAGTCCTTAAGTTGCTTGGCGTCTACAGAGCCTATAAGCGCTATGACAAGCTCGCCTACCTCAAATGTTTGTATTGCACGGCCTATTCTTACACCCATAGTTCTAGATGCTTCTTCGCCTCCAAGATAGGGCAACTGCACTATCGACATTCTTCTAAGGATTCTCAATATCGGTTTTTTATGAGGAGTAATTTTTCTGTATTCTTCACTTCCAGGGTAAACCGCTATGTACGCTTTATCGCCTATGATCTCTATGGCCACGACTTTATCTGGCCTATCGAGATTTACCGATGCACCTGTAGCCTCTTTAACAGATGCTCCAACAACTACGTTCACATCGACGCTTGTGAAGTCATGTCTCCCGCGCCTCGTAGTCCTAATGGCGAACGTCTCATTAGGGCTTATGAGGTTCCTAACTGCTTCGACAACTACTGAAGGTAGTTCTTTGAGATCTGCTTTGCACTCCGCTATGGACTTAATGGCTCTTTCAACTTCAACAACATTTTCATTTATCATTTTTAGAAGTTCGTCTTCATTAGGAGATTCGACAAGCACTAGCCCAGCAAAGCCTTTAGGAGATGCTTGAACTCTAGCATTTGGATCAAGCTCCTTTATCCTAGCCGCAGCTATTTTCTCCATTCCAAGCAGCGTTTTAGCTATTATCACAAGCCATCCCTAATCTTAATATGGTGGAGACTGAAATGACTTTATTGGGCTATGAACGAGCATGCCGCGTCTGATACGTGATGAAGCCTTCAATATGTGAGCCCAATTAATTAAGATGCCTGCGTCTTTTTAGTTCTTTTAGATTTAGATTTTCTTTTAGGCTTATAGCTTGGACAATAACCTTTAAGCCAGTATTTTGGGAATCCGTACACTTCACATATCATGCCACAACATAGTGCGACATAGAAATTTGAGCATCTAACGCATACAACCAAGCCCTTGCCCATGAGAAGCAAAATCCCTCCAAGACATTTAAGCTTTGAGGAGTTTTATCATAAACATAAGATAGGAGCTTTAAGGAGTGGAAAAATGAATTGTCAAAGGCTCTAAGCACTCTCATATCAATGTTAGCCATTTACTGCCTCCTCTCTGAAGGCTGCCAATGACATTTATCTTCTCTCCGCACTTCGGACATCTATTGTCTGAAGTTAAGTTCCACTTCAATATATCGAAGGAGAAACGCTCTATTACTACTTCACTACAAGTTGGACAGTAGGTGTGCTCGAGTTTATGGCCTGGCACATTGCCTATATAGACATACCTTAGGCCTACGTCTTTAGCTATTTCAGCTGCTCTTTCAAGCGTTGAGACTGGTGTTGATGGAGCATCAAACAACTGATAGTCTGGGTGAAACCTTAATACGTGGAATGGAGTGTCCTTGCCTAAGACTTCTACTATCCTTGACGCCAGCTCCCTAAGCTTCTCCATATCATCGCCGTACTTCGTGACTATGAGGTTTGTTATCTCGACGAATATGCCGCATCTTTTCATCTCCTTTAAAGTCTCAAATATTGGCTCTGGATCTGGCACTGACATTAATTCTCGATAGAACTTAGGGTCTCCTGAGCCTTTGAAGTCGACAGTGGCAGCATTTAGGTATGGGGCTATGGTCTTGACGGCTTCTGGTGTCATGTAGCCATTAGTCACGAAGGTGTTAAAAAGACCTTTTTCCTTTGCTAGTTTAGCCGTGTCATAGGCATACTCAAAGAATATCGTAGGTTCAGTATAGGTGTAACTTATTCCGTGACATCCATGCCTTAGAGACGAAGAGACAACTTTTTCAGGCGGGAAGTCAAATCCTTCGATTTCCTTGCTCTGGCTTATAACCCAGTTATCGCAAAATCTGCATCTAAAATTGCAGCCTGTAGTTGCTATGCTCATTACAGCTGATCCAGGATAATAGTGAAATAGGGGCTTCTTCTCTATTGGATCAACATTAGCAGCTATTGCCTTACCATAAACTAAGCTATAGAGCACGCCGTCAACATTCTTTCTAACACCACAAAAGCCTACAGAGCCTTTGGGTATTCGACATCTCCTATGACATAAATTACATTCAACACTTCCATCAGGTAATTGAGAGTAAAGCATAGCCTCTTTCAATTACAACCTCCCCTGCAATCTCTACGAAGAAGCTTAATTTCAAGCTTATCCAGCCTAGTCGCCTCATAATGCAGAGTCAAGCGCATTACATTAATTAGGCTGAATAAAGAGTTACCGTTTACCGCTCTCTATCGCTTTTCGAGTCTGGGAAACCACCATATTTCTCTCTTAAGACTCTATGCAGAATTTTCCATCCTCCCATCTTCGGCAAGCTTTCGAGAAAGATTATGTAACGTGGAACTTTGTAGCTTGCCATTCTCTCCTTGCAGAACTCTATTATCTCTTCGGCAGTTGCTTGAGTTCCCGGCTTTAACACTACTGCTGCAGCTGGGACTTCTCCTCTTCTTTCGTCATACTTAGCGAAGACAGCTGCTTCAGCTATTTTTGGATGTTTAACCAGCATGTTCTCCACTTCGGCCGGATATATTTTCCAGCCTGACATTATTATCACGTCTTTTTTCCTAGCCGTTATGTGAAGCACTCCATCTTCATCTATGTAGCCTAGATCACCAGTCAAAAACCAGCCATCAGGGAGAAAAGCTTTCGCCGTTTCTTCAGGCTTCCTCCAATAACCTTTTGCCACTCCAGGTCCTCTTAAGGCAATTTCACCTATTTCGCCTGGCGGTAGCTCTTTTGCTGGGTCATCAGGATCCACAATTTTAACTTCGCAGTAACCTATAGGTGCGCCAACACTCTTAAATCCCTTTGACACATGCTGGAAGGCCACGGGTACTGCTGTAGCCGTTCCTACAACTATAGTCTCAGAAAGGCCATAAGCATTGACCACTTCGATGTGAGGGTATCTCTCGACGAATTTTCTCCATACTTCCTCGGGTGTTGGAGCTCCGCCAGTTATGATGCATCGAGCTGTCTTTAAGTAGTCTTCTGATCCTGGCGGTGCATTGGCCAATATGTATAGTACTGGAGGCATACCTGAAAGTATTGTTGCCTTATACTCTTTAGCTAGTTTCAAGTATTCATCTAGGTTAAAGCGCTCCATCACTATGAAGGTTGCTCCATATCTCAAAGCCGTTATGCCCCAGCTAACTCCAACATGGAAATGAGGGTAAAAGCCCAAGTAAACGTCGTTTTCAGTAAGCCTTAACACCCATCTCTCAGCTTCAACTGCTGCCATCCAATTACCATGAGTTAACATGGCTCCTTTAGGCTTACCGGTTGTTCCGGATGTGTATTGAATTTGGCATACATCCTCAAATGAGCAGTTTTCAGATCGGAGGAGCGAAGAGGAGCTCTTCACGATACTCTCTAGGTCTAGCGCGTTACCAGCTTTTCCTAATGATATTACGGAGATGTCGCTTAAATCAAGGTCGATTTTGGGCAGTACATTAATGCAAATCGAGTCTAATGCAATTATGGCCTTAGGCTCTGAGTCGCTTATCACATAGGTAAACTCTTCAACCTTAAAATCGGGATTGACGGGTACTGCTATTGCTCCTATTCTCCAAATGGCGAAGTAGCTTATAATGGTCTCAGGTCTATTTCCAGTACTCACAATAACTCTATCGCCTTTCTTAACTCCTAAGCTCTTCAGCCCATTAGCCAGCCTATTGACCTTATCAAGAAGCGACTTGTATGTTATGACTTCTTCACTTCTTGGATATATCATTGCTGGCTTATCACCGTAATAGAAGGCGTTTGATTCTAGGAATGATGTGAAGTTCACCATAGCCTACTTCACCCTAAGACCTCCAGGACCTCTTTTGGTGGCTTCTTTGTGAAGAAGCTGACAATGAAGAATAATGGAAGTGAAACTGCTAAAGCAGGGATTACAGGGTATATCCATGTCACCTTGTAGAGAAATATGTACCAGAATAAACCTACAATTAGGCCTGAGATCATTGATGCTATTGCGCCAGCTTTAGTGGCACCTTTCCAATATAATCCTATGGTTACTGGGCCTAAGAAACATACAAATATGGTGCCAAAGGCAGCACCGACAATTTCAACGATAATATCCGTTTGGATCAGAGTTAATGCTAATGATATCACCGCGAAGGCTATGGGGGCTATTCTAGCTAGAATCAAGAGCTTCCTCTCATTTACCTTCGGCTTAACGGATTGAACAACATCTCTTGTAAGAGCAGCTGACAATACTAGAAGAGTGACGGCTAAGGTCGACATTGATGCGGCTACTGGTGCAGCTAATATTAAGCCTCTCAGACCTGATGGAGCGAGCCCTATGATGGTCCTGGGTATTACCCAGTCTGTATTCTTCATCAAAAACGCTATTTCGCTATTTGATAATTGAGGGTCAAGTATGACGTGACAATAAGCTCCAAGCGAAAACACCAGTAAAGCGTATATTGCTACTGCTATGGGCCCTATGATCCTACCTCTGCTTATGACCTTCACATTCTTGGCAGCATAGAACTGCATTAGAAGATTTGGTAGTGCTATTTGGGCTACGCTAATCGAGAACGTTATGCTCATTATTAAGAATGGGACCATACCAACCTTCATAGCTGGCGGAGGCCCCATACCATCGAATCTCAGCCATAGAGAGCCCGGTATCTTGCCCATTATGGTCATTCGTTGAAGTGTTTCTAAGCCCTTTAATGGACCGCCAACGGCAGCCATTATGTAGCCAAATGCTAGAAAAGAGGCTAAAAGCATGAGAGAGCCTAAGAGAAGATTGTTGAGAGCAGCAGCCTTTAAGCCTCCAATACTAACATACACGAGGACTGGCACGGCGAGTAAGATAAGGCCTATTTCTAAGCTTGTGTTTAACATTGTAGCGATTATAATGGCCCCGCCTTTATATATGCTCGTCAGGTAGAGAGTGAATAGCAATATTATGACTATAGCGGACACCATCTTGGCATTCCTGCTTTGATACCTATGCTCTATAAAGTCTGGCACGCTCATAATATTGGTCTTAGATGCATAGTTGAATAATTTCTTGGCCACGAGAACCCACATGAGCACCACGCCTATTACGTGCCAAGCCGTTAGCCATGAACCGAACCCTAGATTGAAGAGGTAAGTCGCTCCACCACCTCCTAGGAATGATGCAGCACTAAAGTACGTGGCCATAATGGAGAAAGCCAATACCCAAGACCCCAAGCCTCTACCAGCCAGGAAGTAGCCATTCATAGATTTACTAATTTTATAACCTTTAAGGCCTATGAGCATCACGATAACCATTAATGCAATAAGTATGGAGATATCTATAGCATCAAGCATTAGGCATCACTCACCTTTTATGGCCTTGTATACTCCATATATTAGACCGAGTATTAGCACGATTATTGCTATGACATAGCCGCTTGCTATCATTAAATCCACTTCTACCATTTAACCTACACCACTGAATAGAATAGGTATTTTAAGATGCTTTTAAAGCGTTTGTGTACAGAAGTGTACATTGAAGCAATCTCTATTAATCAGAAGGACAGAAATAAAAATCGCTATGAGGATAAGCGACTTGACATGCGATGATAATCACATAAAGGTGAAGTTCGATGATCCACTTATAACGGTTATGAGCGCGTTAGCTCGTGGAGCTAATGCCCTGCTAGTGACAGATAATGATGATAAGCTTCGGGGTGTAATTACAATTTCAAGAGTTTTAAATTTACTTTCAGCATTTGGTCTGGGTTCTAGGTTTATCGATAGCTCTATAAGCCTGTTTATCGATGATAGGCCTTTGTTCATGCATTACGGGTATCCAATAGAAGCTGCTCTTCAATTAATGATTGAAGAGGGTAAGAGCTACTTAGTTGCAGTTGATGGATTAAAGGCTATGAGCATGTTGACTCATAAATGCATATTAAAAAGGCTATTGAAAGCAGAGCTGAACATCAATTTAGATAAGCTAAGCTTAAAGAACGTAATAACACTTTTAGCTCATAATAGTCTTGCTGAAGCCTATAAGGCGATGCTTGAAATGGGCTATTATGAAGTGCCTATAGTGGAGGACGAAATCATCGGCATTTTGAAGGCAAATGATATTATAAGTGAAGTTATCAATAGAGGTTTTAGGGAACTTAGAACGATGAAGGCTTATGATAAATGCGAGATAATTGAAAGACCAGCAGAGAACTTTAATGAAGCATTAGAGCTTGCTCTGAAAGAGAATTTGAACTTAATACCCATATTAAAGAGCAATGGAGAGCAGGGCTTCGTCAGGCTCGAAGACCTGTTCTTTCAGGCAATAAGAGAGCTAGGAGCCTTTAAGGTAGCTGAAATGATTAAAACGATACCAGGCGATATTCTCGTAGAAAGCAAGGGGTGAAGTTGACGGCTCAAGATAAAGTTAAGGTACTTATTCAGCCATTAAATTCGATAGATGACAGCATAATAAACAGGGTTGCTTCGAAGCTCAATAGCTCCTTTAAGCTTTTTACTTTTGCAGTATCGCATAAGCATATTGACATACCTCCTCACGCATTTAATGGAGAGAGGAGACAATATAATTCATCAATCATTTTGGAGGAGTTATCGCATTTATATAGCAAAGGGCTCTTTGGAGATTACGAAAAGGTCGTTGGACTAGCTGATGTTGATGCGTACGTGTTTGGCTTAAACTTCGTTTTCGGCGAGGCTCTTCTTGGAGTACCTGTTGCCGTTGTTTATCTTGTTAGGCTTAGACCAGAGTTCTATGGTAAGCTGCCCAATCATGAGCTTTTTATAGAGAGAATATGCAAAGAAGTGATGCATGAGCTCGGCCATACTTTAGGGTTAAGG
>QMSF01000040.1 GCA_003649565.1 Thermoprotei archaeon
AGGCATTGCTGCCACCAGATGCTTGGCTAGACCCTGACACCAAAGTTTACAAGTTTCAAGCCGAAATCTTTGAAGAAGAAAAGCCTGAAGGACCAATAAAGAGAAAAACACTAAGTTAAATCACCACAAACACAAAAAGACTCCAGGATGAGGTCATGCAATTTATCCAAACCACTTTTCTTTAAAGCTGAAATTACGACCACTCTTGATGGCTTTTCATATCTAAACACGACATCAACAAGCTCTAGAGCTAAATCGGTAAGCACATCACTTCTCAAATGCAGCTCCTCCTTAATTTTACTAGAGTCTGATATCAACTTTGATGGGTCGACTACATCTCCCTTATTAATGACTGTCACAGTAGGCGCATCTAATCTTAATTCAATTATGAGTGAAAGTAGCTTAACAACGAGATATTCAGCAGCACTAAACATTGTTTCAGCGTCAACAATGTAGACAACAACAGCTCTATCTACATTCTTAATAGCATTAGCTAAAGATGGGCCAAGACCTCTGAAAACAAAAAGTTCCATTTGACCCGGAGTGTCAACCAATACGTAATCGGCTTCACATGATAGTACCTCCCTCACTATATCATCAACCCTCTCCTCCATGATCTTAGCTGCCATGATCATAGCTCCATTAGGCCCAAGACCTAACTCCCTCATGAGCTTATCGGTCGTGACCATACGCCTAACATCAAATGACGCGTTGTAAGGTATGACCTCTGCACCTGGATCTAAATTAACATAGGAAACGCGAAATCCCTGATTTTCCAGCCATTCGCCAAACGATTTAACCAAAGTAGTCTTACCACATCCAGCAGTCCCAACGAACATGATAATCATAATGTTACACCTCATCTAACGAAGTGTGGCATGAGGGGGTTTAAAAGTTCAATGTAGTAGGGGGTTGATGGTGAGACTTTGAATAGGCTAATGAGAAAGGGAAAGCGCAAGGCCGTTTCAACGATAATAGCAACCCTAATATTAATCGGCGTTGTTGCAGCAATGGGCTCCTTCATTTACTGGTACGCCGTGACATATGCCAAATCGACATCAAAAATCTCAGCAATAGCCATTACTGAAGCAAAAATAAGCAAGACAACAACCGATACTTTCAACGTCCTAGTAACACTGAGAAACCAAGGGACAGTAACTGTTAAATTATTAAATGTCACAGTCTATGATGAAAGCAAAAAGCCTATAGACTTACTAAGCTTAAACGGAACGATACTATCACCTGACACTAGAACTCTAAATCCTGGAGACTCAGTGACAATAGTCTACGTTGGCAATGAAACCGTCTTCACTGTAGGAAGCTCCTACACCATAGTAGTCATAACAGATCAAGGTGCTCAACAGACAATTGCTGAATGCACATTAGGTTAAGCGAGGCTCCAACTATGACAAAAACACCTCCCTTTTTCTTTGCATTTAAGAGGCATACGGGAGTATCAGAAATAATAGCAGCAATAATCCTTTTCACGATAACTTTAACAATCTCAAGCCTATCAATAGCCTTCTTATCTCAAAGAGCATCAATAGCATCTAAAAGCATAACATCAGATGTACAGCGAGCAACACTAAAATCGATGGCAACAATCAAACTAATAGACGTAGTACAGCTCGATAATGAAAGCATAATCGTATTGTATAATCCATCAGACATCAAGATAAAAATAGCCGCAATAATAGTAGGAGGATTTTCTCAACGTGTGAATAAGGTAATGGAACCCATGAGCATAACCCAATTAAACTTGAGCATGACAAGCCAATCTCTTCCTCGAGATGAAATATATGTTCTAACATCAGAGGGGGTCTTAATTCATGTCAAAACGTAAGGCCATAAGCTCCATGGTAGGGATAATGATTATGGCTGTTATGTTATCACTATTCGTCATGCTCTTCTCTTCTCTTTCTCTCTCCTTCATAAATTACGCCACAACATTACATCGAGAATTAGAAATAACAAGCGACATTGTAGCTGAAGAAAAGCTGCTCATTACAGCAAGCTCAAATAGCACGCACATAACATTAACCTTGACCAACAAGGCATTGAGAGACATAGAAATACCCTATGTCTATTTTAAGTATAATAACGATCTTTACGTAGAGAGAGTAGACATTAAGGTGCCTGCATCTTCATCGGTTCAAGTAGCTTTAGCATCACCGATAGGCTATGTGGACTCATTGCTAGAGACATTTCTCATAGCCAAAAGAGGATCAATATATGAGGTGACGCTTACATCACAACAACTTGACATCAAGGGAAACTATACTAAAATACCTTATGAAGACATGTTCTTAATAAATGACATAGACATCGTAGATTACCAAAAAGGACTTGTAGTCGCATCATACGAAAATGGCGGCATATTATTAATAGACTTGAGCTCCTCATCCATGATATGGTCTAAGGAATTCCTCCAAGCAAAAACAGAAAACGTATTATACAATGAAGCGCTAAATGCTACAATTGCATCGATAGCAACAATTAAGCCAGGTAACGCCAAGACCCTCAGCATCATAACCCTAAGAAACGGTCATCTACTTTCATTAAACAACTTCTACGATTACAAGGTTTTCCAATACCCCAAACAACCAACCATTAGAGAAGTGATATATGATGCAGCCATGTCACGTCGAAATCAAGCTCTCATTATAGTGCCTAAAAGCTACTTCTCAGCTAATTATAGTACTAACAATTACTGGATTTACTGGACAAAAGCTTATGCCGAGCTCATAGACTTAAAATCCCCTACCGTTAAAGAATTACTTCTTCAAAGCGCCCTAATATTAGATAGAGAAACAACAATAGCTCCAGCACAATACCAAGAGAACCCCAACATATTCCCCAAGCTCAAAGCCGTTGGCCTCATAGCTTTAAACAAGAGCTCCAGCGTTATTCTCATTGAAAAGGCATTTTATCAAGGAGGAGATGTGATACATGAAAGCACGCGTTGCAATCCAGTAAGACTCAGTGGTGGTATTCTCATACCACCAACGCTTCACGCGACAATCAACGGTTCCCTATCGTGGTATCGCTCATTATATCCCTGTGATCTCTCACTACCAAGCTTCTTAGCATACATGAATAATACGATAATTGTAGCAACAGGTCCCTACCTATACATGCTTGATCAGAATGGCAACATAATTAAAGTAATCAACTATGATCCCGAGAAAATAATATTCTTAAAACACGACGAGCTATATGACAAGCTAATAATTCAATTTACCAATAACAGCCTCATAATTCTAAACCACAATTTTACCGTAGAAAAGTTAATCCCCTTAAACAGCCAGATAGTTGAAGCCATTTTATTAAGCCCCATAAGAATCATAGTCTTCAATGAAACCCATGCTTACGACCCTGAAAACCCCTCACTATTTATGGTGAAACTCCCATCCAAGCCGCATAAAGCCATCAAGATAGGCATATCGGATATTCTTGTAGCAACAGACTACGGCCTTCTCCACTTAAAAGCCTAATGGTGAGCTGATATGAGCGCCCTTTTGGACGACATCAAGAATGTAAGCATGCTTTCAAATAAAAACATGAAAATAGATAAGGATTTTCAGCAGTTGGACAAATACTATGTAGCTAATGGTCTAGTCGAGATAACAATAGGTGAATATCAAGGCTTGGGCTACTACATAGTTAAAGAGCCCGAGCTAACACCCGACGAATTTAGATTATACAGAGACATTCTCGAAGAGCTAAGGTATAGAGCAAAGCCCGATCAGCAAATACTGACAGATCCACTAGGCTACCTCGAAAAAGCATTAAAAAACACCATAGGAGAACTAGAAGTAGCAAGCAAAGTCTACAACTCAAAAAACAAGCTATTTTACTACCTCAAAAGAGATGTCTTAGGTTTCGGACCCCTAGAACCCTTAATGAATGACCCTGAAATAGAGGACATATCCATAGAGGGTGTAGGCAAACCAGCTAGAGTATTCCACAGGCGATACAGCTTCTATGATTGGCTGCATACAAACATAGTATTTGAAAATGAAGAGGAACTAAACAACTACTTAATAAAGCTAGCACACATGGGTGGAAAGCACATTAGCACGGCATATCCAATAGCAGACGTAATGCTGCCAGGCAGACATAGAGCAACACTAACATTCTCGAGAGAAGTAACCCCTCAAGGCCCATCTTTAACCATTAGAAAGTTCAGAGAAAAACCACTAACAATATGCCACTTAGTAAAGCATGGAACCATATCCTCTCTCATGGCTGCCTATTGGTGGATTCTGCTTGAGAATAAAGCTTTTCTAATGATAATAGGGCCTATGGCCAGTGGGAAAACAACACTTCTTAATAGTTTAGCAATGCTCCTGAAGCCTAACTGGAAGGTTGTAAGCATAGAGGATGTTGCAGAGCTCAATTTACCCCACCCAGGCTGGAAACCCCTAGTAGCACGACATACCTACCTCATAGGTGAAAATCTAACGGAGATAAAGCTCTTCGATTTAGTGAAGCTCTCATTTAGAGAAAGAGCCGACTTCATAATTGTTGGCGAGGTAAGGGGCGAAGAGGCCTATGCGCTTTTTCAAGCAGCTGCGAGTGGTCATGGCTGTGCTTGTACTTTTCATAGCTCGAATTTTGAGTCTATGGTGAACAGGCTCACATCACCACCATTAAATGTCGGTCTCGGCTACATAGACTTGATATCCAATGTAATCATAATAAAGCGAGTAGCAAAATCCTCTAAGCAAGCAATAAGAAGAGTTGCTGAAGTCGATGAAGTGATAAGCCCCCATGATTACATCAAAATCTTCACCTGGAATTCCTCAGATGACTCCTTCTATCCTAATGATCCCTATGAGCTAATCGAGAAAAGCATAGAACTTAAACACATAGCAGAAACGACAGGGCTAAGCGAGGAAGACATACTAGCAGAGCTCATTGAGAGAAAGACCTTCATTGAAAGCCTTGTTAAACACAATATCCTCGATTTTGAGGAGGTGACAACGCAACTAAGGAGATTCTATTACAGGAGGTATGGTCGTAATGAATAGAATGGTAAAATGCTTCATCACCCTTTCAATAACGACCCTCATAATGACCTTAGTGATGCCATCTATATCCCTAATAGCATCACTCTCTTTGCTTTTAGCTGGAATAATCATGACACTGAGAAGTAAACGAAGAAAAGCTAAGTCGCATGGAGATATTAAGCTCAAACAATTAAATATAGTCATAATCCTCCCCAAACATTCCTTAAAAATAAAAGAGCTACTTGGAATTGACAAACCTACTAAGTCTTTGAATGAGCTAGAAAGGCATACACGCTTAGCAGTGAGAAAAGCTGTAATGCCATGTATTGCCTCTTCATTTGTTGCCTCTTCAATAATAATGTTGCTCTTAACTAACGATTTAATCTCACTATTTGCCCTTACACCCTCAATGATAATCCCCCTCATCCCGACGATCCATCGTAAGATCGTAGAATCAATTAAACGACAAGGCGTAGAGAATGAACTCCCATTTTTTAGCCTCCTAGCTTCAGCCCTAGCCCATGCAGGTCTATCACTCGCAAGAGCGTTTAACATTGTAGCAGAGGCACGAATATTCTCAGCTATACACCTAGAAGCGCTCCTTATGAAGAAAGAAGCGCTCTTCATTGGTGGAGATCCCATAACAGCTATGGCTAACTATGCGCAGAGACATCCATCAAAGATATTCTCATCATGGATCCTAGGTTACACAAGCATATTAAGAAGCGGTGGTGACGTTATAAAATACCTTGAAGAAAAAACAAAGGACTTATTCGCCATGCTTAAAGATAGGTGGAATAGCTTTGTCAACCACGTCAACATAATGGGCGAGGCAATATTAGCCCTCTTCCTCTTAGCACCATTAATGCTCTCCATGACGACCTTAGTATTCGCCACTGAAGTAAACGAAGTAATATACGATCTTCTGATATTCGGCGTAATCCCGCTTCTAGTCTTTGCGATAACGTGGTCTATCCACGTTATGCGCCCACAAGAAAGCCTCGAATATAAGCCAAGTCCAAGAATTATAGTTTTGTCAATCGGTCTCTTCGCATCATCCTTATCCATATTGCAATTTTCAAGTCTTCTTGCATTAGAGGAGCTAATCATCGTAAGCGTCATTCTCTTCGCGCTACCATTAACGATAAGCTATGAGGCGAATAAAATCAAGAATTATGGTATTGAAAAGGAGCTAACGAGCTTCTTAAGATACCTTGGAGAAAATAAGAAACTGGGCATTCCAATCTTAACAGCGCTTGAAAGAGCATCAAAAGAACAATACAACAAGCCCTTCACCCTCTTCATTAAAGGCCTCTTGGGCAAGATGAAATTAGGCCTCTCGCTTTATCAATCAGCTCTCGCATTGAAGATAAAATCTCGAATATGCAAAATAGTGCTCTTCATTCTAGATAACCTAATTGCAAGTGGAGGAGGGTCTCCAGCAACATTTGAAGTTATGGCTTCATTTGTAGACGAATATCATAAGCAAAGGTCAAAAGTCAAAAAGTCTCTTCATTTATACTCTATTTTGGGTTATGCCACGCCATTGATACTAGCGATATGCTTATCGCTAACTACGTCATTTATGATAGTCAGCGGAGTAGAGCCCATAGGCACCATTGAAGGCTCATTGAGCTTCAGCTTCACGCTTCCACAGCCTCACTTAGACTACGTATTGTTCTACAGCAAGCTCATGATAATAGCATCATCGATAGCCATGGGGGTAATACTGGGCAAAGCGATTGATGGCTCGATATTTAGCATGAAACACCTCTTAATTTGTGCTGTAGTTGCATTAATATCTCTAAACCTACTTTTATAAGAGATAGAAGCTGCGGTGAAGAGGAATGGAGTATTCATTACTAGTAGATGTCTACGAGAAAATAGAATCAACGACAAAAAGGCTTGAAATGACTGAGCTCCTAGTTTCTCTATTCAAGAAAACGCCCCCTAACATAATAGACAAAGTCGTATACTTAACTCAAGGTAGACTTTATCCTGAATACGTAGGAATAGAACTGGGAGTTGCTGAAAAACTCGCTCTTAGAGCCTTGTCTCTTGCTAGTGGCGTTTCACTAGAAGAAGTTGAATCAGAGCTTAAGAAAACAGGTGATATAGGCTTAACGGCAGAACGCATCTTATCCAGAAAGAAGCTTAAAAGCATATTAGAC
>QMSF01000041.1 GCA_003649565.1 Thermoprotei archaeon
AGTCTATCTCAGGTCTACTTAAAGCCCATTGCAAGGCTTTATCTATGGGAAGCCTGCCTGCACCTAAGACCTTCTTTGCTATCACCACAACCTTCATTTCTCTAAGAAGTCTTAAAGTCTCCTTGACGTTGTCATTGAAAAGACCTGCATAGTTTAGAGGAACCATTACTGCCTTTATCTTATCGATGTGCTTGAGCTTTGGAAGAACATTATTAGGATTATGAGTGACAATGCCTGGAATGAGGCCTAAGTTCTCTACGTGAGCTAGAAACCTCTTGATTAATGACGTATTGAGGCGGTCTACTAGAGATGCATGCGCTAAAACCATTTTTGGCTTAGAGGACTTAAACCTAGTAACGGCTTTTTCGGGCTTATTCCATGTGCTTATTATCAACGTTGGAGTTATTCTTGTTCTCTCACATGCTAAACCTATTTCTTCTGCTATGAAGTCAACGTCTAAAGCTTGGATCCACGAAAAGCCATGAAGAAGACACCACGACAATATTTCAGCTACCTTACCTCTTTTCATCACGAACTCCATGTAATATTGAAAGCTTTTCTCAAATTGTCCTGCAGCTATAAAAGGCGATGTACCGACAAGTATTCTTGCAATCTCAATATCATTTTTTCTAACTATTAGGGGTTCTTTAGATTCATTAAGCATTTTCTACGGAGTAAGTTTTAAATTGCAATGCAGAAATATATTTGCTTACTCTTGATAATGTCTTTTTGATGTTACAATACAGACAAAACCTTTTCCTCGTATGTCCCTACTTGGCTCCTCGTCTACAGGTTTATCCCAGGGCTTGAAAGATAAAGTTGCACGGTGATCTTCTATCCTTAAGCCAACTTTTGTAAATAGTCTCTCTATCTCGTTAATTGTATAGAACTTAGCAATGCGATAAAAAGGATGACCTTGCTCGCCAAGCTTCATGTAATAATGCCCCCATGCTGAGTCTCGTGGAATTATGCATGCCACCACAAAGCCATTTGTCTTCACCACTCTTGCTACTTCAGCCAGAACTTCACTTGGATTATCAACAAAGCATAGTGTGACTATGAGTAGGGCATAGTCAAAAGCGTTATCACGAAATGGCAGCCTCTCGCCAATGGCTCTAATAACCTCTATTCCTCGTTTATGGGCAAGCTTCAACATTGATATTGAGGGGTCTATGCCTATGGAGACATTAAGTCTTGATGCAAACCATCCACTTCCAACACCAACTTCAAGCCCTAAACCTTTAAGCCCTAGAGAGAGCAAAACCCTAAGTTCATTTTCAGCCAATATGGGGTTAATCCTAAACCAAGAGTCGTAGCGCTCACTAAGCATATCAAAGATGTGAGAAGAAGACGTAGTATCAGGAGCCTCCTTTCAGGGAAGAATTCACTTTAAGGTGTTCTCATCAACTGTTGCCTACATATTTTGCAGAGTCCATGTCCTGCATGACAAGCCATGCATATGCGTCTTTGACAGCGCCTGCAAATCAATTGGGCCATTCTATTTTTGCATATAGCGCAAATCATCTTCCTCTAAGATCCCTTTCTATTATCTCAGCTATCTTCTTGCCAGATAGGAGCATTGAGCCGAATATTGGTCCCATTCTCGGTAAGCCATGAACTGCCGCTACTGCCATGCCTGTTGCATAGAGACCCTCAATAACTTTGCCCGTCTTTTCGACTACTAATTGCTCTGAGAGCTCGCTGTAAGCTGATCTTTCTCCTGGCATTGTAAGTGGTATATTAGGGACTTTTCTCGAGGCAACTGATATTACTTCGGCATCGTGGCCTGTGGCGTCTACAACGGCTTTGCACCTAACGAACATGGGGTCAACGTGGAGACCTGCTATTTGAACCGCGCTCCATTGTATGCATACACCTTCGATTCTAAGGGGGTTGTCTCGATATATTACGTCGTCAACCGTCACTCCCATTATTATCTTAGCTCCAGCATCAATAGCACTTGAAGCTAATTTGGCTATCATTTCAGCTGCATCAACCACGTAGATTCCATTACCAACAGGCGTAAGCCTACAGCCAGCTTCTCTTAAAACTTGGTCAGCAGGTTCACCTAAAACTACTTTGTGAAAAAGCATGCCTCCTCCGCCTATGCCGCCACCGAAGCTAAGTCTTCTCTCGAATAAGACAACCTTAAAGCCGCTCTTAGCCAAATATCTCGCAGCAGTCATTCCTGACGGTCCTGCACCAACTATGACAACATCAACATAAGAATTCTCTACCCAGTCTCTACATGCATTTTCCACTATTATCTTGGTTATCTCATTTTCAGGTAGGCTCTTTAGCTTCATCGCTATCAGCTCCAAAATATTGGGTGTGGCTAACTTTTGGCTAGTACGATTTAAATTGCTTTTTCAAGCTATCAGAGTTTGGGTAAAATCCGCTTTAAGTGTTACTTAAGCAGCTTTTTCAGAGATTCATCAAGAGAATTTTTGAGGTAAATCCCCCTTTCATCAGCCTTTAAGATTAGCGATGGAATAATTAGAGCAATTATAGCTACTAAGAAGCCCCATATGCCTGGTGCTACTCCAAGAGGATTTGCTCCTAGAAATGTCAGAAGAGCCGTCGTGATCACACCTGATGCTATGCTTAGATATGCTGAGACTTTGTTTGCTTTGCTCCATATCAGAGCGGCTATGAAGGCTGGCACTAATTGCAAGAGCCAGCTTGATGATGTAACTGCTAACTCAACTATAAGCCCCTTCGTAAAGGAGAAGGCTATCGTAGCTATTAATATGACGGTCATAAATGCTTTACCAGCTTTTAATGCTAGGGCTTCACTGCATTGAGGCTTAATGACCTTCATTATGTCAATGGCGAATTCTGAGCTTAATGTGAGCATTATCGAATCTAGCGTTGATATACTCGCGGCTAAAATACCTATGAGGACCAGTATTGCTATTGGCTCGGGAACCATTGTTAAAAGCGTAGGTGTAACCATGTTTTGATTTTGAACCCATGGAACAAGGACATGGGCAACTAATCCCAACATTGTGACAATAACAGTGTATATGAAGCCAAAAACTAGAAAGCCTCTAATCATGTTTTTGAGGGATTTTACTGATCTAGGTATATAGAATCTTTGAACAACTTGAGGGTTTGATACTGAGAAGAAGAACCATGGAATGGTCATGCTAATGAAGGCTGTAATTGCAAATCTATTGTGTGGTCCTGGAACGCTTAGCATTTGTGGTTCTTGAAGCAACTTAGAAAAGACCACTCCTACGCCACCTGCCAGCTGAAAGACTATAAATAGCATTAGCAATGATGATATCAACATTATGAGGGCTTGTAATGCATCAGTCCATGCTACAGCCCTCATGCCACCCCATATAGTGTAGGCAAAGGCTATGGCAGCTAATATTAAAGCTCCAACTTCAAAAGGCACAGCACCCTTAGTTATGCCACTTAGGAGAGCACCAGCACCTATAAGCTGAACAGCCATGTAGGGTATTAAGAATATGTGATACAAGATGGCGGCTATGAGCCCAAGTAAGGGGCTTCCATATCTCTCGACGAGTAACTGAGCAGGTGTCACTAATCCCCACTTTTTACCAGCAACGTAAAATCTCAAGCCAAAGGCAACCGCCAAAACTAAGCCCATCATGTATATGAGCTCAAAGCCTAATGCACCTACACCATGTATCGCAGTTAAGCCTACAAGACCAACCATCATGAAGGCGCTGTAAGTTGTAGCTGAATACGTTAAAGCAGCTATGAAACTTCCAATGTTTCTTCCAGCTATAAAGTATTCCTCTATTGTCTTACCCGTTCTAAGCTTGCCGTGATGAGCGATTACAAAGCATATGGCGAAGAACACCGCTATTGAACCTAAAACCAGTAGTGGATCCATATTAGTCCCTCCATTTGCTTGTTATGTAGAACATGAGCGCTATAGCTATCAACGTGTCAATACACCAAAACGGATAGGTGAGCCAAGCTAGGCTTTCAGATCTTAGAATAGTATAGGGCACGAGGTACGCTAACAATAGCACTATCAGAAAGCTCAGTATAATTAACGCCCTCTTCATATTTCTTCGAATTCTCTCTGATTCGAAGAGAAAGTATATAAGTTTTCCCATCGATTATTTCTTGTATGGCTGAAGAGGCTATAATGAGATTTTTAATGGAGAGAGGTGGTAGAGGAGCTCTTCAATCTGAGATATCAGAGTCACTCGGATTCTCTAGATCAACGATATCATACTTTTTATCTAGACTCGAGTCTGAGGGCAAGATTGTAAGGAAGAGAGAGCCAAATGTTGGCTATAGGGTTTGGCTTAGGGGTTTTGAGTCCGACAGTAAGCTTCTCAAAATAGGCATTGTAAGAGCTGCGGAATATCCATTTATATTTGAGCTTAAGTCTAGCCTTGAAGATAAGGGCTATAGCGTTTACGTGAAGGTCTATGATGATGGAGTTGCACTTATGAGTGATTTAGTTGTGGGCAAGATAGATGCAGGTTTTTCGCCATTGATAACTCAGCTTATGTTTTATGCTGCATTTCGAGGACGCTTTAAGATCGTTGCTTCAGGTGTTAGCGGTGGCGGTAGCATAATACTAAGAAGAGGAGTTGAGCTAAGCGATGTGAAGAAGGCTGGTTCGACTATGGCTTCAACTATGGATGCTTGCCTAAAAGCATACTTAAAGGATAAGGGGCTAAGTGACGTTGAGGTTATCTACTTTGATAACCCACGATCCATGATCGAAGCTCTAGATAAAGGTGTTGTCCAAATGCTAAGCATATGGGAGCCTTACTCTAGCATTCTCGAGGTAAAGGGGCATAGAAGAATTGCGAGGTTCACTGATTATCTAGGCGACTTTCCATGCTGTGTATTAGCCATTAACCCCATAGACGAGGAATCTTTGAATTCCATTATCGAAGAGTTAAAGAGGGCTTTATCAAGAAAGAATTATACGTCTGAAGTTTCTAAGCTTAGCAATTTGCTGGGTGTTGACTTAAGGCTTATTCAAAAATGCATTAAGGAGTATGAGTTTCACTCCGAGTTTACCATTAAAGAGGTCAAAGAGTATTTGAGGAATGTTGGTCTTGAAATGACCTCCTCTTGGATGTTAAAAGGCTTAAGGGCTGGCTAAAAGTAATAATCTCCTCCTTCATGAGGTATTATTGAGAGCCTATGCCACTATTAATAAAGGCGAGGAACATCTATGAAGGATGGTTTAGAGCCGTCATAGCAATATTAGATTATGGCTCTTGGGTTGCTAAGGAAGATTCTAAAATTTTGGAAGTTGAAGATCTTGTGCTTCACATAGACGATTTATCAAAGCCATCTAAGCATCCAGAGATTCTAGATAAAGTTGGCTGCTTAAGCCCAAGTCAGCTTGATGTATACATCAAGCAGTTTCTATCACCTGATAAAATGGGCTTTACGTACACTTACGGTGAAAGGCTGAGAGCTTACTCTTGCCCTAATTGCGGTTCTACATTTGATCAAATGTCTTTTATTAAGGAGAAGCTTGCAAGATTCCCTAATACCAATCAGGCTGTAGTTGCACTTTATAATCCTCTTAGGGATTCTGATAGTACAAGACATAATGATCCTCCATGCTGGAATTGGGCTCAATTTAGAGTGAGAAATAATGAGCTTCATGTGACAGCGGTATTTAGAAGTCACGATTACGTAAAAGCGTTATACCCCAACCTCTATGCTTTAGCGACAATAGCAGAAGAGGTATACCCAAAGGGGTTGAGGAAATTGACCCTTCTATCTTCAAGCGCTCATATATATGAAGCTGATTATAAAAATGTAGAGAAACATGTAGGTCCCTTCAGGTTGCTTTATAGAGTATGAGATAAAGATGCTGTTGAAGGTTTTATATTGGTCATCACTTCAATAACGCTTCGCACCCCAAGGATCTATGCATCCTCACTATTTTTTCGCAGCTGGAAAACTTATCAGTAAGAGCAACATAAGCCTTGCTGTTAACGATGATGCGCCCCCACAAAGGCTTTTATTAACAAGGTCTCAATTATTAATTGTTCTATTGCCTTTATTGGATTCGAAAGGTGGTTAAAATGAAGATTCTTAGGCTTGCTGAGCTTTCTTGGGTTGAAGTTAAAAAGCTAATAGATGAAGGTCTAGACACCGTCTTCGTGCCTGTTGGAACTGTTGAAGCGCATGGTAAGCATCTTCCTTTAGGCACAGACTTTTATATTCCTGAGAAGATAGCTGAAGCCTTGTGCTCTAAGATAGGTGGCGTTATAGCACCCACTATCCCTTATGGCGTTACGAGAAGTCTAATAGGTTATCCTGGATCTCTGACCCTGACGCCTAGCACGTTTAGATCTATGATTAAGGAGATAGCAGCATCACTAGGAAGGAAGGGATTCAAGTTCGTTGTCTTCATCAATGGTCATGGAGGGAACACGGACTTTATAAGAGATGCTATTCGAGATGCACACTTCGAAGTTGGTGTTAAGGGTATTTCAATTGATTGGTGGATTGCTGCTCGAAGCGTAGTTGAAAAATATTATCCCATAGGTCAAGGTCATGCGTTGGCTGAAGAGACTGCAGCCCTCATAGCTGCAAGGCCTGATCTTTTAAAGAGAGATCTTTATGATGAAGATGAGTATGTTCCTTATCAAGAGGGCTTTTGGGCTTATCCACTTCCAGCATCAGCACTTGCCTATAAGAAGGAGAAGCCTATAATCGACTTCGATTTAGACAAAGCAAAGAAGTTTCTCGATGAAGTCTGTGACTACCTTGCAAATGAGGTAAAAAATGTTATTGAAAGGTGGAGGAGAGGGGTTTAACCATCTTAAGATGTTAAGGTGAAGGTTAAGTTCAATTCTCTCAGTTTTTCTTCTGTTGGTATGCCATTTTGGCTCCATGCTCTAAGCTTATAGTATTCATCGAGCATTTTGTCTAGCATTTCTTGGGTTACGATCTTGCCAGCTGATGCTCCTTTGCTATGAGGCTTTGTCGCTATTTTTCTTGGTATTGAATCGTCTTTTCTCGTTACTCCTTCCCTTACATTGAACATTCTGGTTAAGTTTATAATGCGCTCGCCTAGCTTGAGGAACTTTTCTGTATCAAAGTTTAAGCCCGTCATGGCTGATAGGAGTCTAGCTGGATGTTCAGGTGATAATGGAAATCTGCCAAACTCACATCCTATAAGCGTTTCATGCGCAGCTATGA
>QMSF01000042.1 GCA_003649565.1 Thermoprotei archaeon
ATCAAGCTATTAATAGGCCTCATTAACTCAATGTAGGGATTCAAGGAGAATCTCCTCGACTAAGGCTTCCAAGTCCACTCTTTATCTTCCCTCCTAATGGTTACAGGCGAAGAGTTGTTTACGCTTTCTCGAATATCTTTCATAACCCAGAAGCCCTTACCGCCCTTAACTCTCCATAAAACGGCTAAGACATATTCAACACTCCAATCACTTTGAATAATGTGTTTATACCAAGACTCAAATCTGCTCTTCATCCTTTCAATACTCTCACGAGGGACAATCAAGCTGTTTTTCAATGTGGACTTGACCTCTATGAGAGCTAGCCTTCTCTCACTAGGCTTAATGGCCTCAACGTCCACTTGAGCTAAACTGCCACTCATAGGGGTTCTGCAAGCAATCCAACCAGCACTCATAAGCTTTGCTACAAGCCTCTCTTCAGCATATCTCCCTCTAACATAACCTCTAGACATTCATACACCACGTGTTAAGCTATTAACAAGCCTTAAATAACATTTAATGTCAATAACTTAAAAAAAGAAATTTAAAAGGTGGTGAATATCGGTTGAGCTCAGCGACAACCCAAAGTGCGGCCTCAGATCTTCTCAAGACGATGTTCAGCAGGCTTATACTGCTAGGTCCAGCGTTCATAGTGTTCGTAATCACGTTAATCTTTGGGCTTATCATCGGCCTCGCGGCTGCTAGAAACCCGACAATATTATGGGGTTTATCGATAGGATCCGTGTTTCTCGTTGGCTTTCTAACAAGCATTCTAGGGCTTGGTATAACAAGCTTCTTAGTTGCAGATCTATACGAGAATAAGCCTTTATCAATAGTGGAAGGTTGGAATAGAGCTAAACCTCTCTTAGGTCCTCTCGCATTAATAGGAATAATACTATTTGTTACTGGTCTAACAGCCCTCATACCTGTACCTGTCGTTGGATCGATAATTCAAGGGATTATCTGGACTTTCATAACGCCATCAGCAGTGCTAATATGCCTTAGAGGTGATACTCCTGTTCAAGCATTAATAAATGGCTTCAACATGATGGTAAATCTGGTAAACAGAGATGCCTTGACGTTCGTTTTAATACTAGTATTCTACATGTTCTCGTGGGTGACCTTCGGAGTACTCTACATTCTAGCAATACCGCTCACCGTACTCGCGATAGCGTATATGTTAGGTGCTACAGCAGAAGTTCAAGCAGGAAACGCAACAAGCATAGAATCTTTAATTCGCCTCTTTTTTACATTGTAAATTCATTTTTGCTTTTTAACTTGAGACTTTTATTATGAAGTCTCTACTGTCAAATGAGGAGCCATTAGCTACAAAGTCGACGTGCACTCTATATTTTATCTCGGCTATGCCTGAAGGTATATTAAATGCGAGTTTAGCAACGTATTTGACTTCGGAACTTGGCGGCATGATCCCGAAATCCCATTGCCAAACGCCATTACTTATTTTCTCGACGTTAAATCCCGTTATGCTGACGTACTTCTCGATATCACCTTCAATTACAAGCAGCACTTTGACGTTGATGTTTTCATCAAGATTATTGGCTATCCTGACTATTAATGATGAAGGCTGACCAGCCTTGACGCTTGTAGGAACTATATTAGCTTCCAGCAGCTCAACATCTTGAGGTTGCTGTTGAGCTAATAGTGTTGGTACCACGAGATAGCCTATTAGAAAAGCAGCAGCTACAACGGCTAAGCCAACTACAACTGCTGCTCTCCTATCAAAATCAAATAGGCTCATTACTAAGGCACCTTCAAGGCTGAAAAGCAACTGGAGAGATAAAATCTTTGGTGTTACCGCTATTGTTTTGCTGAAGCCTTAAAGGTTATTATTGACAAGAAAAAGGAGGAAAGCTTAACTTATAGCTGTAAAAATTAGGCTAGCTAGGTGCTTGAGTCATGGCTAAGCTATTATCGAAATACAGGATAGAGCTTGAGAAGACAGGGCTAACTCAACTTGATGTTTATAGATATCCTGATCATGATGAGGTTAGAGTTAAGACTCCTGAAGGCGATGTTGTCTTAGTTAAATTGCCAAGCCATCGAGAAGCCATGAGCATAGAGGAATTCAAAGAGTACGTGTTAAAGGAGGTTAAGAGCATCAAGGAGCCCAAGAAAAAGAAAGAGAAATAAGCAGGGAATTAACGTAGGAAATGCAGATCGGCAGCTCGTGAGATTAATGGGTAAAATAGTGTTGGGTTATGTAGCTGGAGGCTTAACCCTCCAAGATGTTGTAGCTTGGATATATCCAAGGCCTTGCAGCTCAAGGAGCCGACGTCCAATATACGAGCCCTATATCGCTTAAAGTAAAGAAGGACGGCTTGCTCTTTTGGGAGGGCACAGCCGACTTAAGAGCATGTCAAAATGGAGCGTATGTGGAGCTTGAGATATCATCGTCTGAAGGTAAATTATTTCTGCTTGGCGACTTAATTGGAATGAGAAAAGCCAAGGCAGCTAGAAATCAGTTGATCAATGCTATAACCTCAATATTAGGAGCACCAGCATATACAAGGTAAGCATTTAGAATAGGTGTAGGCAACATTAAAGCAATAGTTAGCTTGAAGTAGGAGGCTGAAGTGGCATTGAGATTTCTCGTAGTGGGTTATGGGCGAGTAGGCAGAGCCATAACCTTGAGATTGAAGTCACGTGGCCACCACGTTGAAACAGTTGATGTGAGGAGAAGCAACGACAAAATAGCTGATGAACATCATGTAATTGATGCATCAAAGAGTCCTCGCGACATAGCTAGGTTAGCAAGCAAATTCGATTGTGCATGTGGTTGCTTACCTGGAGGGCTAGGCTATAAGTTCATAGCCGCATGTGCCGATTATGGCGTAAAGCTCGTCGATGTCTCATTTACGAGTGAAGACCCCTTGACATTAAATTCAAGAGCTTTAAAGACAGAGTCTTTAATCATACCTGATTGCGGTATAGCTCCTGGCTTAAGCAATATGATTATAGGTTTGAGCGCTCGAAAAATGAGCTTCATAGAGAAAGCAGAGATAAAAGTAGGAGGAATACCGAAAAGACCTAGACCACCACTTTACCATTCATCTTCATGGTCCGTCGAGGATCTACTTGAAGAATATATCAGGCCGGTTAGATACGTTGAGAATCATGAGGTTAAGGTCTGTGACCCTTTAAGCCTCAAAGTACCTTTTAAATTCAAAGGCCTTGAGTTAGAGGCCTTTCCAACAGATGGTTTAAGAACGCTATTAAGGATGAAGAACAGGCCTAAGTTCATGAGAGAACTTACAATTCGATGGAAAGACCACCTAGATGTCATTAAATCTCTGAGAGAGCTAGGCTTCTTCGATGACGACAAGGTAGATCTAGGAGGAGTTAAAATGCCCATCAGAGCTTTAACAGCCAAAATCCTGGAGAAAGCGATGCCTAGAAATGACGACATGATAGTCATGGAGATAGAGATCCATGGCATAAAGGACAACAAGGAAGTCAAGGGTTATCTAAGAATCCATGGGTCACTAGCTAATGAAGTTAGCACAATGGCTAAAATCACTGGAACCGTATGCTCCGAAGTTGCATTAATGGTTGCTCAAGGACAAATAAATGATATAGGTGTTGTACCTCCCGAAGACCTCAACAAGCTAGATGAAGTCACATTGCAAGTGCTAAATGAACTTAAAAAACTTGGCATTCAAATTGAAGTTGAAGGACTAGAGCCTCTAGGAATACATTAAAATATTGGAACTACGAACTTTAATAAAAGCACGATTATTATCGTTATTGCCGATGCCGTTAAGCCTATAACTCCTAAATTTAGATCGAGTCCTGTGCCTCCAGATGTCCCATTAATACCTGATAATTGAACTGTCTTTACTAAGTGGCCATTTACATAGAGCTTAAAGATCCCTGTATCGTTTGGTAGGGTCCATGTATAACTCTTGTGAGTTATGACTTGGGCTGCTGGCCCTGTCCACATCATGACTTGCACATCGGCTTTAACCTCACCATTAGATATGAAAGCAGGCCCCCAATAAACCATGAAGCCACTATGTGGAAACGTCATGGTTACTGTGACGTTGACTTCACCGTTACGCGTCCATTTAATATGAATAGCGTCATCACTTGGAGTATATGGAACCCATTTTTCGGCATCAACGCTGCTAAAACCTGCTATCAATAGCCCTAAGGCTATGAGCGCTGCTACAACAAAATAATTAAAGTATACCTTCATTTTTTTACTCCCAGCATTACTTAAAGAAGCCAAGGATAAAAATGGAGTGGTGTTCCAAAGGGTGAAACGCCATGCGCTATATAGGGCTTAAAGTCCCTCTACCGTTACCCCCATTGATTTAAGCTTCTCCATGAATAGTTGAGGGTCACTAGGGCTTATAATGTACTTGACGCCCCGCTTAGTCTCAATTAAAAGCATTTTATCTCTGTTTGTTACATACATCCAAGCTCTTCCTAGACCTGATATCTGAAACAGCCCGAAGTAACCATAGAGACCTCCACTTGCAAAGAGCCTTATGCCCTTCCAAGTCCATGATACTCGCCTAACGCTTATAATGTCCTCATAGGGTATCAAGAAGCTCTTTAAGGGGCGCCTGACGAGAATGCCCTTAACAGTAATGCCAAAAGCTCTAGGTGAATATAAGTATGGTATAATTAATGTCGGAATTGTTATGACAATCACTATAGCTAGTGCTATAAAGCCTGCAATTTCTCTTTCACTTAAGGCTAGATATGAAAAACCTGCTATTAATGCTAGCAATCCAGCTATTAAAGCGCTTGTTATTGCTTTAACGAGCCTATCATAAGGGGCCTTAAACTCGTATAATGCTGGAAGAGACAGTGAGCCGAGGGGTATAGCTGCTGGAGGTAATCTACAGGCTTTTATCCATGACACGTCAGAGCTCCTCCTTAAGCTTGCTAAATAGCTTTTCAGCTAATCTCGACGGCTCCATATCTTCAGCGCCTTCAATGTTAACACCCCTATCCTCCATTTCATTAAGCAAAACTCTCTTGCAGTCATCTCTCAATGTGCACTTCGAACAATCTGCTTCATGCTTAAACCATATCTGAAGCCCATTACGAGGCGATAGCGTTATGTAAACTTCATTTCTAAGCCAGGGACTCCATCCAACCAGAAATCCCTTTTTAGCATTAATCTTCTTAACTTCAATTTTACTAGCTTTAGCAGCTGACATAAGGGCCTTGTAAACCTTGGCCTCAGCTACTTGAATGCCCTTATGCGCTGCTTGCCTTGAAATATTGAGTTTTGATGCTATTTCACTTAGGCTTAAACCCTTGCTCCAAAGCTTCAAAAGCTCAAATTGTTTTGAAGTTAAAATTTGCAAGTCAACCATTGTAAACCTCTATAGGTTTACAGAATATTAAGGTTTTGCTTGAGGGTCTTTTATTTAAAAGTAAAGGATTAGTACTGTGACGTCATTTCGTTAGGAGCTTTACCGTTATGCTGCTCTTCTTTGGATGAACTATATGGTCTAGTGTTGTGCCTGAAGCCTCTGGTATTTTCATCCATTCTATGAGTTTCTTAAATGGCCCTCCGGCTAGTCCATCGGCTACCATGGCGTATCCTTGAGCTGCCTCTTTGACCTCTTTCGCCCCTTCAAGCCATCCTATTTGTCTAACTTCACCATAGTTGCTTAGCCGTTCTTCGATTATTTCCCTTATGCCTTTGATCCTCGTTAGTCTACCAGATAATAGTATCTCTCTCGGCTTTTTCACTGATACTTTCATTGATGCAACCATTTTCTCTACTCCTTCGACTATTGCTTCTAGGACTGCCCTACATTTCTCATCACTGCTAGCCTTTTCTACTAGCTGCTCTGGTAGTTGGATTCCAGCTGCTGTTGAGCCTCCACCTGTGAAGATGTCGCTTTTCTCCCACTTTCCTACGAGTTGGACCAGTTCTGCATCTAGGCTTCCAGCTGTTAGGAAGCCCATGTAGCCGACGGTACCGCCTATTCCATCGACTATTCTGCCGTTTTCAACTCCTATCACCGCATTATAGCCAAACCCCATTTCTACGAGTATGAAAGAGACCTCGCTATAGTCTATGCCTAGCCTTCGAGATTGATCGTAGACACCTAAGACCGCTATACACATCTTATCGGCCGTTCCCATGTCTATTTTATTGATCTTTCTATACCATGGGACTGTGGGTAGGTGTATTACTGCAGGTATAAAGCATACTGGCATGTTTCTCCTCTTCATCTCTACGGTCGCCTTGACCATTGCGTGGTAAACCATTATTCCTATATCGCCTCTCTTAAGAGCTGATTCTACATCCTCTCTTCTAACGAGGAGAAGATCATTGAGAGCAAAGGCTTCTGGGTCATCGACATCCCTTAGATAGGTTACTTTAACGCCATAACCTGAAGGGCCTGTTATTAAGTCGACTTTACCGGCATCTTCAAGACCCTTAATTAAGGCTTCAGGGCCTTTAGCGACTTCAGGCGTCGGAATAACTCTTTCATAGAAGACTTTTCCATTCTCTAAACCGCAGATGTCGAAGCTGAAAGTTCCAGGATCCACGCCTAAGACCTTAATCATGTAGCCCTCCCCCTCTTTAAGAGAACTGTTAGGAGGATGATCTTCACCTTTTAAGGTTTTCTAGATATTTATTGCGACTTAGAGCCCTTAGCTATAGAAAGTTTTTAGTCTCGCGGGGGTTGTAGGGCTTATTAAGACATCGTTTAAGGTGATGAGATTGAGAGTTTGGGTTAGCGCGCCATCAAGGCTCCACTTCGGCATGATAAATCCGATAGGAGTTGAAGGGAGGCTTTACATATCATTGGGGGTAGGCATTGAAGAGCCAAGGACTGTTGTTGAGGCTGAGCCAGCCGATGAATTGATAGTTGAAGGTGCTCAAAAGAGGTTAGCTCAGAGATTTGCTGAGAGAACCTCTAAGGCGTTTGGCATCTATCAAGGTAAGATAAAGGTTCACTCAGCAGCTCCTAGGCACGTCGGCTTAGGCTCTACAACACAATTGGCCTTATCCGTTGCTTATGCATTATTAACGTTAAATAGAGTTGATGAAAGCGTACCAACGGTTTCCAAGGCTCTCGGGCTTGGAAAGCAATCAGGCATAGGCACCTACGTCTTTGAGAGAGGAGGTTTCATACTTGATGGCGGCGTAGAAAAGGTTAGAGGGTCTTTTC